>JAJRZL010000065.1 GCA_024275255.1 Candidatus Zixiibacteriota bacterium
AGGAGTGACTTCGTCATTTTTGAAACGTGGTCTGGAACCGTTGAATGTGGAGCGTATTTTTATCAGTCATACACATCCGGATCACGTGTGCGAACTGCCGTTGTTTATCCAGTTGATTTACCTTGCTGGTCGGAGCCACCCCCTGGATTTGTTTGTGCCGGAAGAGTTTGTCAAACCGTTAGAGACTTATCTCCCTGCCGTGTATTTAATTCCGGGGAAAATACCGTTTGATATAAATATAAACGGGTATGAGTCGGGCTTTGAGTTTGACCATGATTTCCGTTTGACTGCTATCGGCAATACTCATCTGAAACCGTATGCTGAAATAGTAAACAAGTTGCATCTGCCGAATAAAATGCAATGCCACTCTTTCCGGATTGAAGCCAGCTCGAAGCGGTTGTTTTACTCTGCCGATATTGGCGGGTTTGAAGATATCAGACCATATCTCGATGGAAACGATTTCGTAGTTATGGAAACAACCCATATAAATCTTGGGGACTTTTTTACCGTGGCTCCGACTCTGAAAGTGGGAGAGTTTGTCATTACTCATCTTGGAGATGATGACGAAGTTGCAAGGTTACACAAGTTGGCTCAAAAAGCCGGGATGGATAATCTCTCTACGGCAATTGACGGGATGGAGTTGCATTTGTAAGCTGGGGGAACAACTGTGCTTGCGTCTTGCCATGATTACGTTCATCATTTCGTGTTGGGCAGATGAATTGTAAATGTGCTTCCCTGCCCTATCACACTATCAACCGTGACAGTACCGCCATGCGCTTTTACAATATGTTTGACAATAGCCAATCCTAACCCCGTGCCACCCAGTTCGCGACTGCGGGCTTTATCCACCCGGTAGAATCGTTCAAACAATCGGGGTAAGTGTTCTTCGGCTATACCGCATCCGTAATCGCGGATTTGAATTGTCATTTCACCGTCAAGCTGTTTGACTGTGATGTCAACATTGTCATTATCGTTGCTGTATTTGATAGCATTGTCAATAAGGTTTATGACCGCCTGTTCCAGCAGCGGGGCATCTATCATTGCTGTTATATGTTCATCACATTCCAGGTTGAGTGTTATATTTTTCGTCTCTGCCTGTACCTGGCAGGACTGTATTGCGGATTCGATAACTTTACACACGGCACTTCGTTCAAACACAATTTCGCCGCCCTCGGCATCCTGTTCGATTCGGGAAAGGCTGAGTAAATCTTCTATAATGGCGTTGAGCCGGTCTGCCTGTCGGGCGATAATAGCAAGGAAACGTTTTGTATCATCGGTGTTTTCTGTGGGGTTGTGCAGGAGGGTTTCGACAAACCCCTTTATCGCAGTTATCGGGGTGCGCAGTTCATGGGAAACATTGGCTACAAAATCACTGCGCATGGTTTCCAGTTTTTTGAGACGGGTAATATCGTTTACAATGATTAATGTTCCTATTTTCCTGTCAGTGGTATCATGTAACCGGGTACAACGCAACTGGATATGTTTTTCGTTCAGGGTGATGACCCCTTCTTCCTGCATGTCGGACAACAGGCAATTATCAATGAGCCGAATCAAATCACTGTTTCGCGCCAGTTGATGAATGGTGTGTCCGATTGATGCCCGATAATCTATCCCCAGCAATTTTGCCGCGGCTTTGTTCAGATTAATAATCCGTGCTGAAGAATCAATTGCAATAACACCCTCTACCATGCTGGTGAGAATAGCTTCCTGTTCGTTTCGTTGACTGGCAAGTATTTCTATTCGCTTATTCAGCTCCTGTGCCATCTTATTTAAGGTCAGCGCCAGGCTTCCGATTTCTTCTGTACTGGAAACCTGCAAGCGATGATTCAGGTCACCCGATGCAAACTGTTCGGCACCTGCTTTTAGTTCCTCAAGTGGGCGGCTGATACCGCGCGAAATCCACAGGCTAATCAGTGCAGCCAGAATCAAAATGATTATTCCCGCAAAAATCAGGTTGCCCCGTGCATCGCGTATAATAGCGCTGATTTCTTTAAGAGGGACAGATGCCCGTACAACCCCCGCAATCGTGTCGCTTTGCATTATCGGAATCGCTACATATACCAACTGCTGCTGAAGCGTATTGCTGTAACGGGTAGCAGTACCTATGTGTCCCGACAAAGCTGTTGCGATTTCCGGACGGGTGTCATGGCGTTCCATATCGTCGGGATTTTTGTATGTATCCCCAAGCACGGTTCCATCGGGAAGTACAACCGTTATTCTCGTTTCAATCGGCAACCCGTTCGTGACACAGAGGGAATCAATGACAGCAGAGGTGGGATTATCAAAGTTCGGCGATATGATTGTTTTCATCAACTGGGCGCGCTTGGTAAGGTCGGCAGTTACCCATTCGAGGTAATGAGAATATATCACGTGTGAGGAATACCAGATAACCGCTACAATAGAAATAAGGGAGATACCGATATACGTCGGAAATAACCGCCAAAACATTCTTCGGGATGACATACGTTACTTATTCCTTAAATCGGTACCCGACTCCGCGGACCGTTTCTATATATTTACCTGCTGACCCCAGTTTTTTTCGCAGTCCTACAATCTGGACATCAACAGAGCGGTCGGTTACAATAACATCTTCCCCCCGAATACTGTTTACAATCTGGTACCGGGTAAACACCCAGCCGGGACGATTGGCTAAGAGATGGAGTATCATAAATTCGGTATGAGTCAAGGTTGCCGGCTTATTATCAACCAGGACCTCAAACCGACCGGAATCAATGACAAGATTGTGTATAACGATTCGTGACTGGTTTTCAGATTCCCGCTTCTGCACCCGGCGCAATATCGTCCGCACCCGGGCAACAAGGACCTTCGGGCTGAACGGCTTAGTGATATAATCTTCTGCGCCGAGTTCCAATCCCGTGACAATGTCTGTTTCTTCTCCTTTAGCGGTGACCATGATTATCGGGATAGAACGGGTTCGGTCATCGTTTTTCAGAGTGCGGCAGACTTCCAGCCCATCAACACCGGGCAGCATAATATCCAGAATAATCAGTGCCGGGGGGGTTCGACGGGCTTGCTCCAGCCCATCTTCGCCACTTGGCGTACCGACTACCCGGAACCCGTTTTGGGTCAGGTTATACAGTATCAGCTCAAGTATATCCTGCTCATCCTCGATTACGAGTATCTGTTCATTTGCCACAATATGGTATCCATGCGTATTGTTTTATTTTGTAATATATGGAAAGGGAAATGAATGAGAAAACAATTAGTTTTTTGTTATGATTATATTAGGGAAGGAGGGGATAAACTTCTCCCGTTAGATAGTTATTGATAACTCTACAGCAGCAGATATTTTTATTTGCCTGCTGTAAGGGTTACTATAACCCGCATGGAATCAATATGAATATTCGTATTCGTACCTGTTTCCGGGTAAGCAAACAATTTGAATTTCCCGGTTTTCACCACATCTTTAAGGAAATCGGTATTAGTGAGATAGGTAAACGACTGGGAATAGGATATATAGCTGGCGCCATTCGGAAGCGGCAGATCCAATAAAACAGGGGTAGCATCGCTTTCTACCTCTTCTCTTGTCGAGGAATCATCAAGTTTTGTTAATAATTGTGTTATATACACATCATATGTATTGTCAGAGCCACTCAAATTATGAGCCCATAGTTCAAACCCGACCAGGTCGATATTTTTAATATCGTCTCCATGATCCTGCCAGACATCTTCAGCGGTTAAATCAACCTCATCGTAGTAAAATTCACCATTCCACACTAAGTCTTCATTCTCAATCAACATAACAGTCAAAACAAAGGTGCCACTTAATACAAGACAACCGGTAATAAGAAGCAAAGCACACAAGACTAATGGGAAGCGCAACATATTATAAATCTTTATCATCACTTATTCCCCTTTATTTTATGACCACATTGATGCCACCGGTAATCATACCGGACTTTTTAGAACCGCCACCGTCAGTAGGGATAACTACCGCTTTACCGCGTACATCGAGACTTAATTGAGGCGATACCCCAAGTTCTATCCCCACTCCAGCGGACCAGCCGAAATCGGTATTATCCAGCCCAATCTGGTCCTGGGTGGTATTGTAAAAACCAGCGCCAAAAACAAAGTAAGGATGTACCCCATAACTCCCCCAGGAACCTCCCAAAACAGCATCGAGCCCATAGCTGGTAATCTTGTTGCCATCGATATCGGGGACGAATTCCTCATGTGTCGGTGGGTCACCGTACTTGGAAAAAGTGAGATTTGGTTCGAAAATGACTCCGGGGAAAATGCCCACCCTTGCTTTTACTTCAAATGTGGAGCCTTTCGACTGATCAAATTGTGCTATCGGTAGTTCCAGACCTCCCGTAACACCAGCACCAAGCCGAATCTGCTCTGACCAGCTTAAAGAGGCTGTCAGGCAGAAGAGTAGTAAAATGAAAAACACCTGCTTTCTTACCATCATGAAACTCTCATATCCACAAAAAGGTAATAATTTTGTGCTTAATGTTTGATACCCAAGTACCTTGTAACGTCTTTTTTAATATAAATAATTATCTGATCGCGGCAAGCAAAATAACCGTCTGCCCTCACAAGATGCAACACGTCCTTTGAGGATGTGTTTCCTGTAGCTTACCTTTGAGGAATTTATTATAAAATTTGCAATTACTCATAAAAATGTCTTGACATTATTTCGGAAATTATTATTATCGGTGTCACTTTTATTAAACTTTTATGTATTGTTAAATGTACATAGTTTATATATCTATTTTGTTGGAAATGAGTTTATGAAACTGGCAATTGGCGAAAAAATAAAGGCACTTCGGTTGGCTTCGGATTTAACCCAGGAGGAACTGGCAAATCGAGCACGCCTGACCCGTGGTTTCATTTCCCAGTTGGAGAATGACCAGACCTCGATAAACCTTGATTCTCTTGCGGATATCCTTGAGGCACTGGGAGTTACACTTGCCGAGTTTTTCGCTGATTCCCAGCCGCACCAAATTGTTTATTCTCCTGCTGAACGGGTGGCGGTGGAAGGACAGGGAGCAAGTCGGTTTGAGCTGCTTGTGCCCGGCTCCACAAACAGGCTCATGAACCCTATTTTTCTCCAGTTGCAGCCCGGAGAAGAGCTGAAAGAGCTGGAACCAATGCCGGGTGAACAGTTTGGCTATGTTTTGAAAGGTACAATAACGTTGCGTATTAATGGCAATGACAACTCTGTTCCCAGTAAACACTGTTTTTATTATAAAGCGGATAAACCGCACCAAATGGCAAATACCGGTGAAGAAGTGGCGGAAGTTCTTTGGATTACGTCACCACCACACATGTAGGTTAAAACCTTAACCCTGGAAAGGAGGGATGAAAACATGAAGATACTTGGTCGTCATCTTGTTGTTGAATTTACTGGTTGTAGTAGTAAGCTGTTGGATGACATGCAGCATTTGGAAGAAAGTCTGAATGAAGCTGTCCGGCGTTCGGGAGCTACCAAGGTGCGTTCCATTCTTCATAGGTATAATCCCCAGGGAATTTCAGGTGTGGTTGTCATTGCGGAGTCTCATTTTTCCATTCATACCTGGCCCGAATATGGGTATGCTGCTGTTGACTTTTTTACCTGTGGTGAATCTGTTGACCCCTATCGTGCGCTGGATTATATGAAAGAGCACCTTGAGGCGTCAGATGTCCAGGTTACCGAGCTCATGCGGGGGATGCCCTCCCATATTGATGAAATCATTGAGCACAAACCATCAACCAAACAACAAAGGCGAACCTCACCGGTTCGATAAAACGAGGGTGCAGTTATGACACCTTGTGTCGATTTTGCCAGTATCGGGCATGAGCCACATGCAGCAGTTGTAGATGCTGCCCTGTTGCGGGACTTGTTTACTCGCGAGCAGCTCCGCACACCGATGTTGCTGTTGTCTCGTTCGGCGATAGCGTGGAACTACCGGGCATTAAAAAAAGCCCTGCCACGGGTGAAGATTCATTATGCTATCAAGCCGAACAATCATCAGGCATTTCTTGATGAGATATACCGACAGGGGGGAAGTTTCGATGTCTGCTCTGCCGGGGAAATCAAGCTGGTTACAGAAACGACAGGTATCAATCCGGCGACATTGATACATTCTCATCCCATAAAGTCAATTGAAGAGTTCGATTTTGCGGTTGCCAACGGGCTGGAGACATTTGTTGTTGATAATGCCGATGAAATACAAAAACTGAAACGATACACGCATAAGAAATTAAAAATCCTTATCCGGTTTCGCATTGTTACCAATACCAAGGCGGTCATTAACCTGCAGTACAAGTTTGGGTGTACTGTTGCCGATGTCCTGCCGTTGGCGCGGTTGATTGAAGAAAGCGGGCACGAATTTTACGGACTTTGTTTTCACCTTGGGTCGCAATGTATATACAACGAAAACTATGTCAAAGCTATTGAAGCGGCTCATTCCCTGATTACGGAACTGGATATGGCTGGGTTTAATACTCGTCTGCTTGATATTGGCGGCGGGTTTCCTGTTGAATATATAGAACCAGTCCCGGCGATAGATGAATTTTGTCAGCCGATTGCTCAGGCGCTTGATAAGCATATCCGACCCGGGATTTCGATTGTCAGCGAGCCGGGACGGTTTATTGCCGCGACACCGGTAACTTTGGTAACCACGGTGGTAGGGAAAGCATGGCGGGATGGAAAAGTCTGGTACTATCTCGATGATGGTTTGTATTCCACGTTCTCAGGGATGTTGTATGACCATTGCCAGTACCCGGTTGTCTGTAATCGAAGCGGGGAAAAACTGCTGAGTGTGCTGGCGGGTCCTACCTGTGACTCTTTTGATGTGTTATATGATGGATTGATGATACCGGAACACGAAGTTGGTGACCGGATTATGTTTGCCTTTACGGGAGCATATTGTTCTGTCTCCGGCTCCAACTTCAATGCGTTACGACAAGCTGAATATACTGTTATTGATTAGGAACAATGAACAACGAAGACTCAAAGAAAATAAGCAAGACCTATATCCGGGAAGAGGGGATGGGGGACCTCTGGAATGTCTGGTACAGCGAACTGCATAACGGGCAGTCGGGGTTAACAGTGAAGATTGACAAGATTGTCGAATCGACAACATCAGAGTTCCAGCGTATTGATGTGCTGGAGACGAAAGATTTCGGCAAGATGCTCGTTTTGTATGGTTCTCTCATGGTCTGTGATAACGATAATAATGCCTACAATGAAATGCTGGCGCATGTACCGATGTTTGTGCATCCCGCACCGAAAGAAGTGTTGATTATCGGTGGTGGTGATTGTGGTACACTGACAGAGATCCTGAAACATCCAACGGTAACCCGTTGTACGATGTGCGAGATTGATAAACAGGTCGTGGAAGTTTCCAAAAGGCATTTCCCCCGTCTGACAAAAGGATTATCCGATTCACGGGCAAACCTGATTTTCAGTGATGGAAAAAAGTTTATCAACGAGACGACCGAACTGTTCGATATTATCCTGCTCGATCTCTCCGACCCTATCGGACCGGCGGCTGATTTATTCCAGAAAGAATTTCACCAGCGGGTGTATGACCGCTTGACAGATGACGGCATCATGGTGGCACAAACGGAGTCACCGTTTTACAACAAGGAAACAGTAACTGCTTTATATCAAAACTTACGACAGATTTTCCCGATAGTACGCATGTACACGTGCTTCATGCCGATTTATCCTTCCTGTTACTGGTCCTTTGCCTTTTGCAGCAAGAAGTATGACCCGATTGCTGATTTTGACCAGGACAGGCACAGCAGGCAGGAGTTGGATACTCAATACTATAACGATGAAATCCACCGGGGTGCATTTGCCCTTCCGCAGTTCGTGAAGAAACTGCTGTAAGGTTTATTATTCTGCTCTTGCAATCGGTAGGTCGGATTTTGAATACGCTGTAAGTGGATGAAAAACCCGACAATTTATTTTATCATTTAACCGGGATATGTCGGGTTTCTCATTCGCTTCGCTCATTCGGAACCCGACCTAC
>JAJRZL010000066.1 GCA_024275255.1 Candidatus Zixiibacteriota bacterium
AGTCGGATGATTAAGGAAATCATCATGGAAAGAACGATGTTAATCGATATCCTGTCACTGAATATGAATAAATTGAAAATAATACGTGACCCCATACCACAATTATCGCTATTTTAACCGGACAGTAGTGATAGTAAATAATGGAAAAATGTCAAGAAGGCGAACCTGACCCATGCACACCTGTGTCATTGGTGTTTAGAGAGTGATGAACATCATATATTTTTTTGCTCTATCTCCCATGAAAGTTGTGATAACAGTTCAAAGTAATGTTGAAGCTCCAGGCACAATACCAGCGACAATCAAAAAACCGCCGTCGGTTATTCACCGACGGCGGAACACAAGGTGCTATGGCGTTCCCATGCCAAAAAAAGGAGGGGAGGTGACTAACCTATGAATCAAATAACTTTATCACGGACTCTGCCTTCACCCATGAGTGCGACATCAGCGATACACCTGCCTGAAAACGTATCATCGAACCGATGAAATCGGCAAACTCCATCGCATAGTCAACATCACGAAGGCTGCTCTCGGCAGCAATCAGGTTTTCCCGGGACACCTCCAGAGATGCCCGCTGTGACTCTAATTCATTTTTCCGGGTAGCCCCCAATTCCGTTTGTACCTGGTCAAGCTGTTCGATGGCATTATCAATAACCGTTATGGACGCTTCTGCTGCTTCAGCAGTAGAGAAATCCACTCCTTCCAGCTTATCAATAACAGCTAACGATTCATCTGAACCATCAAATAGTTTACTCCCATTATATTCAGCCGTATCAATAACAAAGTTATAACTGGCAACAATACTGACCTGACTGGCTTCATACGCTGCCTGAGCCGCATCGCTGTTGCCTCCGGTATTAGCTGCACCAACAGCCAAAGACCGTAAATCAGTCAGCTTTTCACGGAGCTGACCGGTGACAGACGATGCATACTCATACTTGTTGATATTCATCGAGATATTGTCAATCTCCTGGTTGAGCGACGCTATCTGGCTTCGCAACTGCTCCGATATGACCATATCAGCCGGTCCGTCGGCTGCACTGTTGATAGCCAGCCCCGATGACAATCGTACCAGTGACTGGAGGATATCCCGCTGACTTCGATACAGACTGCGGATAATCTGCCACTGGTTCGAATCTGAAATAATACTTACTGCCATAGTACCTGTCCCTTTCCCCTTTTCCTGCTGTTGTTCTTTAGCCCGTAGTAATTGACAGCAGTACAGATGCCAATCCGCCCAAAAAGATAATTCATTGTGGCATAACATGATACATATCCTCTACAACAACCCAGAATAGGCCGGGCAACATAGATTATGGGAATTATCCGACACTTATTTCCAAATAAACCTGTTTTTGTCATTTTCCTGCTCTTTATATCTGAAAGAATCGTTATGGAAGAGTTGTAAGAGGCACCCTTTCCACCCAGGCGGACTTGGGGAGTCCCGAAAGATAACTAAGACATCCTGAGCGAAATCGAAGTATGAGCATAGTCAAAGGATGGGCAAAGTAGATGAGCAATATAAAATCAAGGAGATTGTATCTTATATATCGTTCCATATTTTTCATCGGCTGTACCCCATCGTTTTATGGATACTAATACTTTGCTTTTTGATTGCTGAGAGATTATAAAAAAGCTATTGTTTACCTATGACAAGCGATGAGATAAAATACGTAACCCGTAATCGGCGTGCACGACATGACTACGAGATTAAAAGCACTATTGAAGCCGGAATCGAGCTGAAAGGGAGTGAAGTCAAGTCGTTGCGTGAGGGGAAGGTCAATATTGCCGATGCATATGCCGTGGTGGAGCATGGAGAAGTATTTCTAAAAAATCTGCACATCTCCCCCTACAAAATGGCACAGGAAAATCATGACCCCACCCGCCCCCGTCGTTTGTTGCTCCATAAACGGGAAATTCGTAAACTTTATGCGCAAACGGAACAACGAGGATTTACCCTCGTGCCGCTGGCGATTTATTTCAAGAATAATATTGCCAAAGTTGAGCTGGCGGTTGCAATGGGACGTAAAAAGTATGACAAACGACAAAAGATTGCGGAAACCGAAGCTAAAAAAAGCATGAAGCGCGCGGTACGTAAAGATTACTAAATGAATGGCATAAACAAAACAGGACAAGGGATTGTGCTGGCAGGCTTGCTGCTGATTTTATTATTCCCTGCAGTGATTTCAGCAAAGACTGTTGATGTTGTTATTGCCGGAAGTACGGAAAAAGTACAAGCCTTTGAGCAACATCATGTCGTGTACTTTTCATTCTCCGAGTTGGCTGACATCATTGGAGGGCATCTGGACTGGGAACTGGTCGGGCACGAGGTTACATATACACAGGATACGATTCAATTCAGTTTTCTTATCGGCTCACCGTTCTTCAAAATAAACAACAACATGTTCAACATGACCTACCCGGCTACCTTTCGCAAGGGTCAGTTGTTTCTGCCGGCACTGACTTTTACCCCGTTTTTGGACCGGGAGATACAGCAAAAAATTACCTGGAACAATGACCGGAAACTCTTTCGTATTGATTCCGAATATTTCAATGTCACGGATTTATCCGTTTCCGCAAAAGCCAATGGGTTACTGATTGAGATTTTCCTAACCCAGGCATTACCCTACGAAGTATTTGTCACCGAGGGTAACTGGATAAATGTATCCATTCGTGACGGTAAATTGAACCGGGCACGGATACTCTCTCGAAAAGATAAACGATACATGTACAACCTGAAAGCCCACCAGGTCGCCGGAGCGGGACAGGTTTCCATACGTTTGAGACGAAAAATCGGCAAGTGGCATCACAAGCTGCAATACGATCCCCCCCGTATTCAAATCTCGATTGCCGATACCAGTTTTGTGCTCAATCCCGCCGATACCCAACCGGTTATCGGACCTGATAATAAGATTGATGTCATAGTTATTGATCCCGGACATGGCGGGCGTCAGTATGGCGCTATCGGACCGAATGGTACGCGTGAAAAAGATATCGCCCTTGGTATTGCGAAAAGATTGGCAAAGTTGATTCGCAAGGATAAACAATTCAAAGTCATTATGACCCGTGACCGTGACAAAACAGTCTCCCTGCAAGAACGTGCTGATATTGCCAACAAGGCAGGAGCCGATTTGTTTATCTCTATCCATGCCAACTCCACGACCAGACGAAAAAGCCGGGTTCGCGGGTGGAATGTGTTCTTTCTCGCACAGGCACTCAATGATTCGGCACGAGCAGTGGCACAGTTTGAAAACAGCGCGTTTCTGCGAGACAGGAACGCATTTGAAATTCATAACAATGCCGATGATATGTCCGATAACCCCATTGGTGATCCGGTCCTGACTATCCTTAATGACATGATTATGACCGAGTTTCAGGCGGAGTCATACGACTTTGCCATGATGGTTGACCGGGAATTTCGTCGCTCTCTGAAAATACCTGCGCGGGGAGTGGATCAGGCTGGCTTTTTCGTGTTGAACATGGTGTTTACCCCATCGGTTCTGGTGGAAGTGGGATTTATCTCCAACAAACAGGAGGAGAAGCTACTGAAAAGCAAAAAATACCAGCAGAAAGTAGCCGAAGCCATTTACCGCGCTATCAAACGTTTCAAGGCAAAATACGAGCATCAGTGATGGGGAGTGTCGAACAATGTTCTGTAAACGAAAAATATATTTTTACAGTCCCTTAGTACCCGCTGATATCCACCCTCGTAATCTTTTCAATATGTCTGCCAAGGAAACGAGTAGCTATAGATGAAAACTTCTCCGGGACATCGGAGACGAAAAAAGTATGTTGGGCTTTTGATGTCGAAGCAGATAATAAATGAGCATCAGAAAGTAGTTTATGGGCTACTCTGGCAGTTTCTTCACCACTGTCGATGAGAGTAACTTTTTCCCCCATTACTTCCGCGATAACATGTTTCAATAAGGGATAATGGGTACAGCCGAGCACCAGGGTATCAATTTCCACATCGTGCATCGTTTGTAAATAGTCACGGGTAATCAGGTAGGTAGCCTCTTTGTCGATATACCCTTCTTCCGCCAGCGGTACAAACAACGGGCACGCCAGAGAAAAGACTTTCAAAGCCGGGTCTATGTCATGAATAACACGAGCATAGGCATTGGAGCCGATAGTGGCATGAGTGCCGATAACACCGATTCGTCCGTTACGGGTACGCTCCACCGCTGCCTGAGCACCGGGGTTGATAACGCCAATCATATCGATATCGTAATCACCGGCGATATCATCAAGCGCCACCGCCGATGCCGTATTACAGGCACAAATGATGAATTTCACATCATGCTCCTGCAGAAGGGCAATATCCTGACGGGCAAATTTGGTAATTATTTCCTTGGACCGCCCGCCATACGGGTAACGACCGACATCACCAAAATAGACAATATCCTCATGGGGCAGAATCCGCACTACTTCCCGGAAAACGGTCAACCCTCCGACCCCGGAGTCAAAAATCCCAATGGCTGCATTTTGTGTCATGCCGGAATGTAAAAAGAAAGAACCGAAAGGTCAGCATAAAAAACGCCCGCTGAATATTTTCAGCAGGCGTTCATATTTTGTGCACCCACCTCCGAACCGCGTTCGAAAGACCCTTCAGGCAGCCAGCTCCGACCGGGTTGCCCTGCAACACACAGAAGTGACTACTTACCGCTGCTACCTCCCGGTCCTGACGGGGTTCATAGGCTTCTGTTGTACAGGACCCGATCCTCAACACCGCTTACCTGTCGAAATCAATCGACCGCTAAGCCCTCGGGTGGGAATTCGACCCCGGTATAGCGGGTTCCGGGTTACAGGGCACCGCTAACTCCCCGTCTAGCACA
>JAJRZL010000067.1 GCA_024275255.1 Candidatus Zixiibacteriota bacterium
AAAGCCATGACTCCCTTGAAAGAGGGAAAGGGCTTGGTGTTGGTATTGGTGAACCTGCAATAACAGGAAAGCGGAGTATTGATTATGCATAAACAAACAAAACAAGCCCATAAATGGCATGGTGCTGCTTTCTCGGGTATTGTTGGTATTCTGCTAACGCTTTTTATCGTTCCTCCAGCAGTCTTGTCGCAAGTAACAATGAATATTGAAATTGATTACATGGTAAAGCGTGATAGCCTTGGTAACATATTACACTCGCACCGACCAACAGAAGCAGAAGTGTCGGCGATAGTGCAAATGTTTGGTTGTCAGGGGATAACCTTGAATATCGTTGTAGATGATGAAATACCGGAAATTGAGGTTCTTAAACGTGACCCTGAAACAAAGGAATTTTTTTCTTATAATGGTACAGATAGCTTTGGAGCATTGAAAGCAACCTATTATGATCATCACTGGCCTCAGATTGGCTGGCATTACTGTATTTTTGCTCACGCTTATGAAAATATGAATCTTCAACCCACCAGTAGTTCCGGGCTCGGTGAATTTTTAGGGGATGATTTTATTGTTACTTTGGGTTACTGGTCAGGTAATACCGGGACGCCGTTTGAAAAAGCTGCTACCCTCGCCCATGAATTTGGTCATAATCTTGGTTTGAGCCATTGTGGAACAATGGATTGCGATGAGGTTGGCCATAACCCCGTCAATGTTGCCAGTATCATGTCATACCAGTATCAGGTAACCGGTGTGAGGACCAACCTTGAATGTTTCGGGTTGGCTCCCGAATATGTTAACCTGTTTAAGGATATTGATTATTCCCATGGTCGTATGTGTACATTGGATGAAAGTCAACTCAATGAGCGATATGGAGCCGGAATGGTAAAGCTTGATTGGAATTGCAATGGAGTTATACAAAACGGTGCTGTTGCTCAGGGGTTGCAAATTGATCGTAATTATGGTTCTCACTGGTGTTATTATGCTGATCCATATCAGGTTCTGTATGACTATAATGAATGGGATAATATCCTAGATATGACAAAATCGGCAACAAGGGAAGAATTAGATAATCGCGAGGAAGTCTCTTGTATTACCTATGAAGAATACTTGAATTATGTAACTGAACGCGGTCCTTGTCCTCAGCCGACACTGGTTACTGAACCATGCAATAGCGGTGATATGTACTACGTGATGCCGTTTGATATTTTTTGGGGAAGCGGGACATGTAGTGATCCCTTTACGGGGCTTTTGGAAGCACAGGCAAACGCACTGCCGGGAAGCATTTTGTATTTGGGATATTTTTATTATGTTGAACCAACAACAAAAATAGTGTTAAACAAGCCGATGGTGATAACTGCTACTGATAGAGCGGTTATTTACCCATCATTAAAAAATAAACAAATAAAGCGAAAGCCTACAGATACAGGAGAAAAGCAGTGAGATACATGAATGTTTTCATATTGCTGGTGTTGTTAACTTTCAGTATCGCATTTTCCGCTCAAAAAGGGAAGAAAGGCAGTGTGATAAAACCGAAAGTTACTGTTGTCACTCCCCAAAAAGAAGAACCGACTACCAAGTCCGTTGAAACTGTACCGGTCGATTCTCAGCAAACACAACCACCATTGCTGCGTGAACCAGCCGCAGGGGAACAAATCGACTGGCATGTTCTCGCCAGTGGTGGTGGTACTAAACAAACAGTCGGCGCTTTTATTCTTGGCAGCACGATTGGACAAACAGCAATTGGCTGGACTACGACTGGAGGGAATAATATCCATTCCGGTTTCTGGCAGGACTTCTCTGATGAGTATTGTTGTCAGAACCGGGGAAACGTGGACGGTGTGATTGGCTCGTTTGGCCCGGTTGATGTTGCTGATGCAACTTACTTGGTCGCTGTACTCTGGCAGGGTGGTGCCGACCCGCCTTGTATTGAAGAAGGAAATGTCGATGGGGTCATGGGTTCTTTTGGTCCAATAGATGTTGCTGATTTGACATACCTGGTTGCGTTCCTCTGGCAGGGTGGTGCCGACCCGCCCCCGTGTCCGTAGTATAGCGGAATACCACTAAAATATGGACCCGTGACAAACGAATATGTTTGTCATGGGTTTTTGGTAATAAGACATTTATTCTCTGCTATTTACCAGAGAAATACATTGACATAAATCCCCATATTTTTATATTAACATTGCAGTAATATCAAACCCCGCGGGAGGAAAAATATGAATATCGTCAAAAAGATGGCATTGGTGAATCTGGTTGTAGCTCTCTTGTGTGCTTCAGGTTATAGTGCCAGCAGGGTTGTACTGGATCATATAGAAGGAGCAGTATGGTATGATACGGGTGATACTGTCTTAAACCGCAATTGCCCGGTAAAATTTGTCTTTCGTTTGATTAATACCGATGGTGTGAGTGTAAAAGGTTTTTCCAACGGCTTTCAGGTTTATACAAAACGAAACGGTACATTGACAAGTAGTTATTCCCCTGTTATAGCTGACACTATTCCAATAGGTTGGAATAATTACATGGATGGGGGAGTATTTATTAATAAATTCGGAGTAAATGGGAATGGGATTGATACTGTTGGATTCAGTGGTTTTGCTCTTGTTGAAAACGGTTTCCCCGATGGCTTCGATGCGTTGGTGTGGAATATAGTGACTACCCCCACTGTTGATGAAGATACCTTATGTGTAGATTCAACGTTTTTTCCTCCCAATGGTTCGTGGTTGTGGGGGACTTCAGCGGGGACAATTGTTCCCGAATGGGGAGGTCCGTATTGTTACCGAATTTTATTATGCCCTTGTGGGTGGACTGTTTTTGATAATTGCCCGTCTACTATAACGGCTACTTATGGTAGTACAGTTCAAGACACTATATATGCTCATAATTCTATTTATCCGCAATTACCTGTTCAGTTTGTAGTCTTTGATGGACCGGGATCGATTTCGTCACTTAGTGATACCAGTGCGGTCTGGAGCTATCAACCCACTATACATGATACCGGTTCTGTCAGAACGGTGATGCTGACAGCATACAGCGAGGGAAGTTGCGGAAGCTGTGATTTTACTGTCCATATTACTACAGAACCTCCGTACTTTACCGGCGGATGTGATGATACCGTGCAAACGGATGCCGGCGGAACGGCTACCCATACGGTCACCACTAATGTTAATCCTGAATATATATATATCAATAGTGTGCATAGAGAACCTTCAGGTTCCTACAGTATTGATAATGGAGTTATAACATTTACCACAAGTAGCAATGATCGCGGTTTATACACGTTTGAGGTTTGTGTTGCTTTTTTGGCTGATACTGTTTGTTGTCCGGTAACGTTCTTTGTGACAGATTCGGTATGTCTTAACCGGGGGAATGTCGATGGGGTAGTAGCTGAAAGCAGACCTGTTGATGTTTCCGACTTGACATACCTGGTGGCATACCTCTTCCAGGGTGGTACTGAACCGCCGTGTATAGAAGAAGGGAATGTCGATGCTGTGATAGGTTCGGGGGGACCGGTTGATGTAGCCGACTTGACATATCTGGTTGCCTATTTGTTCCAGGGAGGCGATGCCCCTCCTGTTTGTCCATAATGGAAATATATAACCATATTCCTGATGCCGGTATATGTGTTATACCGGCATTTTTTCATGTGGTAAGCATATATATTATATCAGTTTGTCCGTAGCACATATAATCTTGCTCTCTTTGATGTAATCAGTTATTATTGTATTGAGCATTATCTGAACCACTCGAGGACAAGATGAAAACTATCCAAACCATAATTATACTTTTGTTGTTATTCCTTGTCGGGGGAACGACTATACGGGCGGGTGATACTACCCGGTTTATTGTCACAGGTGATTCTCGCGGCTCATCCAGTGGTATCAACAGCACAATTCTTTCTGAAATGGTACAGGCGACTATTTCGGAGCATGCAGAGTTTATTCTTTTTGTCGGTGACTTGGTCTATGGCTCCTCGGATTCATCACGGCTTCAGTCCGAGTTGATGCAATGGCGTTCGGTTATGCAGCCATTGTATGATGCAGGTATCGGGGTGTTTCCGGTTCGCGGGAACCACGATGCCGGTAATCGGAATGTTTGGGATATTGTCTTTTCCGGGCAGTATGCTTTGCCGAATAACGGACCCGCCGGAGAGGAAAATGTCACTTTTTCCTATACAACAAAAAATATTCTGATAGTCGGGGTTGATGAATACATGAATACCAACCGGGTAAACCAGTCATGGATTGATTCACTCTTTGCAGGTAATAGCCTCCCGCATGTATTTGTTCTCGGTCATGCGCCGGCATTCAAAGTACGCCATACCGATTGTCTGGATGATTATCCCGGCAATCGTAATACATTCTGGCATAGTCTTGCCAACGAACAGGTAAAACTCTACTTTTGTGGGCATGATCATTTTTATGACCATATGCGTCTTGATGATGGCGACGCCGATACTACCAATGATGTGCACCAGATAATAGTCGGTGCTGCCGGAGCGCCGTTGCGTAGTGATGGTTCCTACAATGGGAATAACGGCGACTGGACCCCTCAACGGGTACATCATGAAGCATCGTACGGGTATATTCTTGTGGAAGTCAACGACTGGGAAGTAACGTTGACTTGGAAACACCGGGTAAGTCCCGGAGTGTATGAGCCGGGAGGAGATACCTTGTCTTATACCATTGTACCTGATACCTGCTGTTCGGGGGTGCGTGGAAATGTTGATGGTGACCCAAACGATGAAGTAATCATTACTGACTTAACGTATTTGGTGGCATATCTGTTTGAGAATGGCCCCCCGCCGGTTTGCATCGCAGAAGGTAATGCTGATGGTATCACTGGTTCCGCCGGACCGGTCGATATTGCTGATTTATCATATTTAGTGGCATATTTATTTCAGAACGGACCAGCCCCGGTGGACTGTTGATAACAGAATCTTATTGTCAGAATATGTAATCCAAGACATGTTAACTATATGTTGGGTGGCTCCGATTACTTTTATAATTGTATAATTTGTCGATATACTAAAATTATGGAGTTATGTTCATGATGTTGAAGTCGGCTGTTGTCAGGCAACTCTTTTCTGTATTGTTGTTGTCGATGATATTGCTATGTTGTGTTAGTCGTATTGCTATGGCTGAACGGGTATTGTTATCGGATACGACTTCTTCTTATACGAGGAATGATTCAGTATATATCTCTGCTGCCAGCTTTATTACGCATAATAAATTATCAAATACAAAAAACGATACGATAACAGGCAGAGCGTTTATCGTATATCAGTTATACCATGACTTTAATCACTTATTACGTAAACCGGATTTTTACCTGACTGTCGGTGGTCTTGGGTTCATCCCTGAGGTCTTGCCTTCCGCTTTCAAACATGAATCCCCTGAGTTAACCGAGCTTTGGGGGTCATCGACATTTGCAGACGTCTTTTTTGAAAGTGGAGAAATTATCGGGGACGGTGCTTTTCCCATGCTGGCGTCTGCCTCGTTGTGGGGAATTAGTAAAATAGCAGGTTCTTCCCGGTTACGTGATTTCAGCTCTGACCTGTTTCGAGCTCAAATTATAAATGGCTTTTTTACTATGGGGCTTAAAGTCAGTATCAAGCGGACAAGACCGGATGGGACGGCATATTCCTACCCTTCGGGACATACATCCTCCGTGTTTACCACAGCAGGGGTTGTGTATCGGCACTTTGGGAAAAGATGGGGAATACCGGCGTTTATCGTTGCTTCGTATGTCGGGTTGTCACGCCTTCAGGAAAACAAACATTATCTCAGCGATGTTATCGCTGGAGGAATACTCGGTGGTTATCTTGGTTTACAGGTTGCCAATCACGGTGCTGTCGGGAAACAAGTAACTATCCAGCCGGTGATAAACCGGGAAAGTCGTGGCCTGGCTTTGTCTGTAACATTCTGATAATGTATATCTCAATCATCAAGGATAAAATCCCGAACATTCAGTCCATACCGTTGAGGGTTTACCGGACGTATTATTGTTCTATGCGCATGTTCCGGTGATGCGAGGTCTACCCAAATCGTTTCATCGAGAAGCCCGTGGCGGTTTCCGACTATTTTTACATACGGTCGGTCGCGATGTTCATCATTATTGGTCAGGACTAACGCCAGCTCATCGGTGGATAACAGCACCAGTGAACCGGCAGGGTACACACCGATTATACGATGGAAGATATCAAGTAAAAACGGGTCGAATTTCACCGCCATGTGATTTCTCATTTTGGTGATTACGATTTCGGGAGTATTCATTTTTTTCATATAGACTCGCCCCGACACGAGGGCATCGAAAGAATCTACAATGGAAATAATTTTTGAAAAGAGGTTCGGGGTCCGTTTTTTGTAGTGGAGTTTGGGATAGCCGGTGAAATCGGCATTGATATGATGCTCAAAAGCCCCGCGGGCGGCTCGGGCGGTATGGATATCGAGCTTCATATTCCGAAGGATGGTTTTCGCACCGAGTAACGGATGCAACTGCATCTGGCGCCAGTCATCTTCATCGAAAGCATCCGGTTTATGAATGAGGTCATGGGGGAGTTGGATTTTCCCGATGTCATGGAAAATTGCCGCATAGCCGAGTTGAGATAATCGCGGGCGGTCCAGCCCAAGATGAACACCAACTGTTAACGCATAAACACTGACATTTACCGAATGAGCATACGTATAAACATCATAATCCTTGATTGCGGTCAACTCCAGCATTGATGATTCATCACGGACAATATGATCGATGAGGGAATGGACAACACGCTTTGTTTTGGAAATGTTCAGTTGTTCTCCGGATTCAGCCTGAACAATGACTTCCTGTACAATGGTCAGTGCCCGTTTGAATGTTTTTCTGGCAGCAGCCCGGAATTGTCGCCGCATCTCCTCGGCGGTATCCGGTATTGACTCCCGTGACTCCGGGATTGTTAACCAGCGGATACGGTTCGTTTTTGATGGCTCTTCAGAAACAAGCTCGCTGGTATCAAAATCTCCGATACACAGTTTGGTTGTTGCTTTGTACGTAAAGAAATACTCAAGCTCTTCAAACGTGATATCCGCCGGGAATTCAACTCCCCCAATGCCCTTGTCCTCCCACTCCTGAACAATATCGTCAGCGCCGGACTGTTCACTGGCATCGAAACGTACGAATGTTGCATTTACAAAAAAATGTCCATCCACTGCCTTTATTGCAATGTTGTCACTCCCGGAACTTAACTGGTGCAGCAACTCAAGTACTTGTGAACACTGCCGTTTGAAAACCGGGTTGCTTGATTCATAGATACGAGCATTTTTATAAAGAACAAAAAAGCTGTTGAGCAATTTCGCTTCTTGAGCGCCCGATTCCGTGTGTATGAGTGAGTCCGACCGCATATTCATACATTCTCTCCGCTCATTATTCGTGCTCGTTGTTTGAGGGCGTTGGTTGCAAGACGTCGTAATTCCGGTCGCCATGTGGAACTATATTTCCTGAGAGTCTTTTCCGCTTTTTCACTCCGGTTGTGTGCCAGTGCCTGGAAAGCTGCCTGACGGAAAAATGCAACCGAATGGCTGGGGATAAGGCTCCGTTGTTGAATCAACTCAGTCAAAAACCCGATTGCCTGATCTCCACCCAGCCGGGAGAATGTAATCAGGAGAGCCTGCTGGTGATGCTGTTCGAGCTTCAGGAAAATATCATCATTGATAATATCTGTTATCGCTTCAAAAGCCGGGATTCCGCGGCGTGAAAGAATAGCATTGATGGCAATCTGGCGAATTTCACTATCGTCATCCGCAACCGCTTGTTTCAGCAACTCGAGCGCTTCGGGCAATTCGTTGTTTTCTATTCCATTAACCAGCTCGAGCCGAACTCTTCGTTCCGGATGCCGCAATGCCTCTTTCAGGTAGCTGAGAGATTTTTTGTTTCCGATACGGGCAAGAATCATCACGGTGTTGCGTACCACGAACCACCGTTTGTCATACATCCCCTTGGAAAGAATCTGCACGCTGTCTGTGCCTGCTTTGGTCAGGTAGGCGCATAAAGCTTCCCGGTGATGCCGGAAATCAAACTCACCGAGTAATTCCGTAATCCCTCCCAGAGATTCCGGACCGAAGTTGTTGAGGTATTTACTCAGTTCGTCGGTTCCTACATTCTTATTCTCGTTTAAGGCAGTAGCTAATACTTTCAAACGTTCGCGGCTTCCGGCAGTAATAAGAGCATCTTTAAGGCGTTCTGCCCAGAGCGGTCGTTCTAATTCAATTCGGTGTTTCAATTCCCGAAGAAAAGTAAGCAGGCTGCTGGATTCGAAAAGCTTTCCAATGTGCACCAGCTCGGTTACTATCTTTTCACAAATAGTAACGGTTTCGTAAAAGCCGTTTATTTCTACTTCCTGCAGGAGCATCTCTTTGAGGATTTCCGATGTAGATTCGTAGATATCGAACTCGGCATCATCCCGCAGAAGAGATTGGATAATTGATTCTTCCTGTTCTGTCAGGGAAATTTCATCCTGAATAATAAGCGAAGCATCGGGATAGTTGGTTACTCCGGGCAAATCATCATAGCCCATTGCCCTGGCAGCCTCGGTAGCATGAAGAGCCTCCCCCTGCTCCTCTGTGACTCCAAATAACAATGCCGCCTGTTGTTCCGGGGTGGGAGTTTCGTCGTCAGCAATGGAAGTACTTATCAATCCACTGTCATCGGAACTGTTACTGAAAAGAGAATCGTACGGTTTGATATCGTCGGTACCGAATAGCTGGAATCGTGATGACTGCGCCTGCTCATCACTATGAAATTCCTGTACCTTGATAGAATCATCGTACTCTTCCATGATGATATCTTCAACTGTTGAGAAAGTAATCGCTCGCTGGTTTGATTCCCAAAGTGAGACAGTCAGGTCACGGTCTTCAGCAGGGGCGTTCAGGTAGGTTTTAATGGCGTTGAGAAAAAGGTAGATATCTTCATCGGTAATATCGGCAAGGAAGGTAAACTGCGAAATTCCAGAATCGAAAAATATCTTAGCCAGACTGTCTTCCTTGGACTGATCCTGAAATACAACTTCTTCCTGCACCAGAAGCTGGTCTTTTTCGACTATTATTTGCAGCTCACCATGTTCGTTGATTAAATCGATAAGACGCTCGGCAAATGACAGCTTGAGTGATTGTGGCAGGGGGTTGTCCTCAGGGTACAGAGAGACAACCTTAATTACTTTCAGAAGGTCCCTGAGAATTTTGCGTATATCCGCTATCTTGTCAATTCCAACACCGGTTGTATTCATAGTGGTATCCTTCGCTACTTTCAGGTTATCGGCATACCGTGGTAAAATCTCAAGACAGGGCGGTCGTTTTCTTCCCGGTGGTGGAGTGATAACAAGTTGTGTAGTAGCTACTTGTGGTAACTGCCTGGTAGTAATTCCGGGTAGTGAAATAATGTCTGATAATAGCTTGAATCTGTCTATAATTACATGTTATAATCAGCTTTTGCCGGGTATTGTATTTCAGAAAGTCGGAGACATTAATCGGGGGGGTTAAGCACTTGTTCCAACTGCTGGGTAAGCTCATTAATACGAAACTCTGCCCAGAGAGGGAGATGGTCGCTTATTTCTTTTTTTCCGCCCGGCGGGTCTTTTTCCTGATATACTGCTTTGTAAAAGGGGACGATGTTACATTTACCGCTGAACTTGAAATCGGGACGGTCAACCCAGGCTATTTTGTCGTATGTTCCGGTTCGTTTGAAATTGGTTGTCAGGCTTTTCAATACGGGGGGGATTTTGAACCCATGCCTCATGAGCGCCTTGAAGAAACGGTCACCCTGCTTTTTGATATTAAAGTCACCCACAATAAAGAAATCTCTATCGACTACTTTGCTCTGCTCCCGTTCAGACATCTTTTTAATTCGTTTTGCCAGCAGATTTATTTCTTCTTCCCGAAAGATTTTATTGCTCTCGAAAATATGAACAGATACAATCGTAAAATCGAACCGCCCGGCTCGAAAGGAAGCACAGTAGGGCATACGATGAATCTGAAAGCCTTCGTGGGTATCCTTGTCCAGTTCAAACCCCAGTTCCGCAACAAGACCGGTGCTCTCCACGGTACGTTCATCATAAATGAAAGCAAATCGTTCCGTGTTGCCGGTGACATCAGAAACAAGAATGCGGTACTTTCCCGGCAACAACTCCTGAAGGCGACTCAATCCCAACAGGTTGGACTTGATTTCCTGTATCGCTACAATATCGAACCGTTCTATGATATCAGCGATATATTTCAATGACCGCCAGCTTTTTTTCTCGGAAAACTGCTGGATATTCCAGGTACCGATGATAATGTTTTCATCGACCTCACGTCTGGGAATTCGATATGCCGCATGGTCCATGAGTTTCATCAACGCCAGGCGTTCTTTGGCGATTTGTGGAGTATCTGCTGGAATGGGCATATAAGCCTCCCTGCTATATGTTAAAGCCCGTTACACTCCTCTTTATCGTTTTTCATCCATAATGTCAACAATATGGGGGTGTTTTACCCGATAAACTCTGCCAGGTTTTGGCAAAACTCATCAATGGCAGCCAGCTCCTCGTCCGAGGGCACGAGACGGGCTTTGTAGATATCATCAAATACTTTCAGTCGCAGTCCGCTTAACCGGTCAGCAACCAGTTTGGTGCCTTCACCACCCCAACCATACGAACCAAACACCGCCGCCTTTTTTCCGGCTGAGGGGATGGTTGAGAGCAGGTTGATAACATCCCAGGTCGGGCGTACCGCATCTCCGGCAAAAGTAGGAGTGCCGAATAAGATAGCTTTGGATTTTTCCATTTCTTCACGAGCTTGTAGTTCTTCGAAATCGGCGGAGTCAATCATAACAACCGCATAACGGAGTTTCCGGAGCTTTTCAGCGATAGCATCGGCAATCTTTTTGGTGTTACCGTAAGAGGATACGTAGAAAATAGTTACCTGGTTGTTCCCTTCCGACTTGTCGGCTGCCCATTCGTGATATTTTTGTATGTATTCCGCGGCATTTTTCCGAATAAGAGGACCATGCGATTGCGCTATTATCTGAATATCCAGGTTTTCCAGTTTTGTAATATTCCGACGGATATACATTCCAAAGGGGCGCATGATGGCATCGTAGTAATACCAAAGCTCCCAGTCGAAATCCTGCTGGCATTCATCTGCCCAGAGGGACTCAAAGGATACATGAGCGGCAAACCCGTCACAGGAAAAAAGTATTTTATCTTCCTGCAAGAATTCCATCATAGTGTCGGGCCAATGCATGTAGGGAGTGCTTTTGAAAATAAGTGTTTTCCCGCCAAGCTCGAGGGTATGGTTGTCTTTGACCGGAGTGATATGTATATCGCGATTGAGAATGTTCTTCACAAAGGGAAGCGCCGGAGCAGCGCAGATGATTTCAAGATTCGGTACTTTATCGAGTAGCGCCGCCATTGCTCCGCTGTGGTCCGGTTCGGTATGATTGACAATAAGGGTATCTATCGTATCAAGCGGAGTTATTGATTCGATATTAGCGAGGTATTCACCTGTAAAACCGGATTTCACAGTATCAATCAATACGGTTTTATTTTCCCCTTTTATCAGGTACGCATTGTAAGTGGTCCCGTATTTTGTTTCCATGATAATATCAAAGACAGCCAGTCCCGGATCTTTTACCCCCACCCAGTACACATTATCAGTAATTGTTATCGCGCTCATATTTGTAACTCCATCGCGGTTGCATACTTTTTTTATCGAATCTTAAATATAACATTGCCATTGATACGAACAAGTACTGCAGGCAGCATATCAGGAAATAAAACAGATTGAACGAGTAAAAGGTTGCACGTATTATGACTTTTTATTACTCGCTGATTTTTGCACCATTTCCAGTATTATACGCACCAGTTCATCCTGTGACTGGGGGAGTGGTTTTGTCAGCAGTCCCTTCCCTTCCGATAATTCCTGAAAATGTACTACTGCCGGGTCTGTTGCCATGCTGTCAGGCACCAGCAGCAAAGTCGGGCACTTGACCGGATGAAGGTCGTCAATCTGACGGTACGGTGCGGCATAGCTGGAACGCATATTGTACCACCACCACATGATACTACGGAAAAATGGTATCCACATCATGTTGTGCTTTTGCTTGAGGATATTTAGCCAGCGGGATGTTGTTAAATATGGTTCTATGGCGATAACGGCGTCGATACGCGGTTCTTCAAGTGATACCAGCAAAGCGGCATCGGCACCCACCCCGTAGCCGACAACAATAAAAGGGTGTGAGATTTTTTCCCGTATATCCAGGTAACGGACAATTTCTTCAAAATCGTCAGCCTCATACCTGCCTTCGCCATGATATTTCCCGGTTGACCGTCCCGATGCTCGCTGATCATATACGATAACGGAAAAGCCGGAGTCTGCCAGTGCTTTGGCAAGGGGCACCAGGGCATCACGGGTTGTGTCTTCGCTGTGTAATAGACACGCTGTACCGCGTTGGGAGATACTATCCGGTGATGTGGGAGTGATATATATTGCCGCTATATTGGTAAGCCCGTCGGCGTCAACTCGAAACGTGTCACAGGTAAGTCCCGCTTCTTCAAACGGGGCGGGATTGTTTATCACAAGGGAATCCCCATTGAATGTGTCGATATCACTTCTACCCATGGCAGCCTTGGTTTTACTCAAGGGGTAGATAGCATAAAAGTATATGACTGCTCCCACAATGAGGAGGAATACAACAATCTGAATTATTTCACGGACCTGTCTGGATATTTTTGCCATACCGATAACTTCCTCTTCGCATTATTATAAAGTAGTATAGAAAGTGACCGAGTGAAGTCAACACAAAAGTTAATTTGTTGATTTTGTATGTAATTGCTGTTAGCATGTTTATTACCTGATAATAAAGGGATTGCCTGATGACAGCGAAAAAAAGACACGGTAGCGGTTATGATGTTCATGCTGCAGCTCAGTTCTGGTCACGGCGGCTTCAATCTGTCGAGCCATTATCAGCGGTGCTGACCTATAATGTTCCTCCGCCGTTAAACCAGGCGTACGATACCTGGGAACGAAAGACTTTGCAGGCACTGTTGCCCTCCGGTATGAAAAACAGAAAAGCACTTGATATCGGCTGCGGGGTTGGCAGGATTGCTGTTTCACTTGCGAAAGCCGGTGCGTATGTGACAGCGGTTGATATTTCGGCGGATATGCTCGCCACATGCCGGAATAATGCCAGTAAAGGAAAAGTGCTGAAACGAATGCGGTTTGTGCAGTCATCAGCTCACCAGATATCTTTCCCCAATGAAAAATTCGATATCATAACCTGTTTTGGATTATTGGAACATCTCCCGGCACGACAACGCACAGCCTGTATGAATAAGGCATTGGGCGTAATGACAGCCCGCGGGAAACTTTTTGTTGTCGTTAATAATAAAAAATGTATCTTCCTGAAAAATCATTACACGACAACAGCTCAGAAACCTGATGGATATTATGTCTCAATGGTCGGGTTGGACTGGCTCGAGTTGTTTTGTAAGAGAAAAAATGTACGGTACACGGTAAAGGCAGCTAATCCATTTTATGCTATTGCACATTATTATATTTTTTCCCATTTCAAGGGCTGTTCAATTTCTGAACAGGAGTTGAAATCAATATGTTCGCAAGCTGTAAAACTGGATTTACAATGTCCTCTTAATGAAAAAATGACAGAGCAGTTATCCAGTCATTATATAGTGGAAATCAGAAAGTGAATCTTAACCAATATAGTTTTATTATACATAAAAGAAACAGTGAATTTTGAGACATTGTTTATGCAAAGTCATGCATAACAAAATTGTCAGCAAAAAATGATGGTTGGGTGAGCATATCTTTTGGTGGGCGTATCTTGTTGATTTTCAATGTGATATGTGTTCCGTAGCAAGGTATGATTACTGGGGAGTTGTGG
>JAJRZL010000068.1 GCA_024275255.1 Candidatus Zixiibacteriota bacterium
ACTATAGCAATCTTAGGTTTCACATTCTCGTATAATATACTCCGACAAACTAAACGTATTCATTTTTTTCGTTTTATAAGATTCATAACAATAGCCCACTGTTCAGGTGTTACCGGTTGCACTGATAACCGTGCTCCCCGCTGACAAACCATCATCTCTTCCAACCCGGGAGTTTCCTTCAGGGTGTTCAACGGTATCATTTCCGGCAAAATCTCCTTCAGCTTCACATCAACCATATACCAAATGGGGTTTTGCGGTGTCGCTGTTGGGTCAGGGTGGTCACTGGTGGGATCCTGGGCGGTATAATCAGGATAACCGGAGCGGACAACTTCGCATATCCCGACAATCCCCGGCGGTTTGGCATTGCTGTGATAGAAAAAGACGCGGTCCCCTTTCTTTATTTCATCCCTGAGAAGGTTCCGTGCCTGATAGTTACGTACCCCATCCCAACAGGCGGTCTGATGCGGTTCGTTCTGTAAATCTTCAATTGAAAAGCAATTTGGTTCCGATTTAAACAACCAGTAGCGTTTTGCCATTGTATAATCTCCATAGAGAAACAGTTTTTTCACAAGTAACTTTTCTGTTGTCTTTATAATATAACAATAAATACCTTAATTGTGAAATAATAGCAAAGCGAAAAGAGATGCCTGGTTTTATAAAAAACGAACATACGGATGACAACGTTCTCGCCCAACGGTTACGGATGGTGGACAGGCAGTTGATTCGCCGGGGCATTCACGACCCTGCGGTACTTGATGCTATGCGTACTGTCCCGCGGCACTTGTTTGTCCCGGAAGAATACCGTCTCTATGCCTACCAGGACAGCCCGCAGCCAATCGGGAAAGGTCAGACCATTTCACAACCGTACATCGTGGCATCGATGACTGAGCAGTTAGAGTTGACCCCTGACAGCAAAGTCCTGGAAATAGGTACCGGTTGCGGCTACCAAACGGCTGTTCTGGCGGAAATCACCCCGCATGTCTATACTATCGAGATGATACCCGAGCTCTATGAACAAGCCCGTGACATATTGTATCGTCTTGGATATACCAGTATCAATATGAAACTCGGCGATGGCTCAAAAGGATGGCAGGAAGAAGCTCCGTTTGATGCTATCATTGTCACCGCTGCGGCTCATGAGATTCCGCAACCATTAGTGGACCAACTGGCGATAAATGGCCGGATGGTTATTCCGGTTGAAACCGGTTGGGCGGGACAACAGGAACTGTTAAAGTTAGTGAAAACGCCGGAAGGAATCAGCAGGCAACATCTGTATGAAGTCCGGTTTGTCCCGTTGCGCGAAGAAAGCTAAGAGCATAACGGCTCTTATGCTGAAACAGCTCAAAGCAACCTGCCTGTTGACATAAAGTAACAGTATGCTTCAGCATCCTGCACAATAAAGTTCGTTGACTCAAAAACAAAGAGTGTATACTATATGCTTTTCGGTACGACCATACCGGGAAATGATTCGTATTGATAAAAGAACAGAACCTTTTTACAGGGAGTATTTCATGAATGTGCATGAACGACACCAATTTCATACACTGTGTATCATAAGCCTGCTGCTTTGTCTTTTCCTGACAGGCTCTCTCTTTGCCAAAGCAGAAACATACCGCCTTGATAACGGTATGGAAGTTATTCTCAAAGAAGTACACAGCGCACCGATGATTTCAAGCATGGTTTTTGTGAAATCGGGAAGTAAATACGAGTCCCGGTTTGAAAACGGTATCACTCATTTCCTTGAGCATCTTCTCTTTGATGGCACGGTTAACCTCACTCGTGAAGAGCTGGACTTATCCATCAGCGATCTTGGCGGATATATCAACGCTTTCACCCGTAAAGAAATGACAGCGTTTTTCGTTCTGCTTCCGAAACAATATATTGACTATGGCATGACAGTTCAGGCAGACATGCTTTTTAACTCGGTCTTTCCGGAACATGAGCTTCCCAAGGAGCGTAAAGTTGTAATTGAAGAAATCAACCGGACCATGGATTCCCCCGGCTATCCTGCCGAGCAGTTTTTTATTAAACATGCCTATGCCGGCACTCTTTATGACCGTCCGGTCCTTGGATATCGGGCGTTTATCGAAAATATCCCCCGCAAAGCCATTATTGACTACTGGAAACGATATTATACCCCACAAAATATGACCCTGCTTGTCATTGGAGATTTCGATACCCCGGCAATGAAAGAACTTGTCACCAATGTGTACGGGAAGATAGAAAACCCTGCCAATGCAGCGGTATCGGAGTCATCGAAAATAACACCGGATACCACTGCCGGACTTACCGGGCAACAGGTGTTTGATACGGTTGCGACAGTAAAATCGACCTATATCAATTTCTCCTTTGCTGCTCCGCATTATTCTGATCCTGATTACATGGCGATGGATGTCCTGAGCCGATATCTCAATATGGATGAAGTTTCTCCCTTGACCAAAGTTCTTACCAAAGGAGACGAACCACTGGCAACGGAAGTATCGGTGAGCTTGACTCCATACTCGGAATTTTCACGGTTGGAGATATCCGTTACCAGCGACCATCCCGAGAAAAGCAACAAAATAATCTCAACTGTTCTGGAACAACTGAAATCGATGCCGTCCTATCTTGCCGATGAGAGTATTATCGAGGGAATAAAAACCACGGCACGATGCGAGGATATCTATAATTCAGCGAAACTTCATTACTACGGATTCATGATTGCGCCGTATATGATGACCGCCGGGTGGGACTTTGTTCAAACGTATGCCGAAAGGCTTTCTAAAGTACAGTGGGCTGATTGTCAGCAGACAGCTAATAAGTGGCTGACCAACCCTCGTTATGTTGCAACGGTCGTCAAGCCGGTCGATGACACCAACATCCCCCCCTACAAACCACAGGGACTGACCGCAGAAGAAGTGACTGCCTACTTTGACACGGCAACATTTCCCGAATATGACTTAGTAACCGGACACACGATGGAATTTCCCAAGACCGAGTCGATTGATTTCAACTTAGTTGACAGCGCTGTTTATCATCGGGAAGTACTCGACAACGGGTTAACCTTGATTATCAAGTCGTTCCCTGACAATGAAGTGTTCGCGATGAATGTCCTTGGAAAAAACCGCTCAGCCAACGAACCGCCGGATAAAACCGGCATTACCGATTTTGTCAACCGTTGTATCGAAAAAGGGACGGTCACCCGTTCTGCGCGACAACTTGCCGATGACTTAGCTCGGATTGGCGCCAACGTTACGCTGTATGACAACCCCTGGATTCCCTATGACGACAGGTACACCTCGCGCCGCTTCTCCTTTATGAAATTTGAAACAATAGACGAGTTTGCCGAAAAAGGGTTTTACCTGTTCAGTGAGATGATTTTTGCCCCGTCATTCGAGCCTGCCGAGGTTGAAAATGTACGTCGAACGATGTTAGGTGTTCTCGGGCGTGATTCTTCTTCTCCCGGCAAAATTGCCCGTAACCAGTTTTATAAAACCCTCTTTCCCGACCAGCCCTACGGTAACCCGATTATGGGCACTCCTCGAACTATCAATGCTATCACGGTTGATGACCTGAAGGCATACCATGCTTCGTTCTATTCTCCTGAGAATATGATTATCTCTATTGTAACAAAACGCCCTGTTGATGAAGTACTGTCATGGGTGAAGCATGGGTTCGGTCGTTATGCCAAGACCGGGTTTACCAGTGCCACTCCCAAACCGCCAAAAGTACCAACTACGATAACTCCGGTCCATACGGAACTGGATAAAGAACAGGTCACCTTCTATCTTGGCTCTGCTCTGCCGGGTGCAAATGACCCTGATGCGATACCGATAAGTATTGCTACTTCGATACTTTCCAACAGGCTCTACCTGCGTCTGCGTGAGAAAGAAGGGTTGGCATATTCAGTCGGAGCGGGCGCACACTTCGACAGGGATTTTGGCTGGTATTACTGTGTCATGGGAACTTCCAAAGATACATATCAAAAGGCGCTTGATGGTATCCTGTTGCAGATGGAAAAAATCGGGCACGATAATCCGCTTCCTTCCGAGCTGCAACGTTCCCGCAACCAGATGTGGGGACGCCTGATGAGTGCTAAGTTGTCTGCTATCAACCAGGCATACTATCTTGCTGTCGATGAGTACCTCGGACGCCCTCTTGAGTATGACAAACTGCTGCTGAAAAAGCTTACGGAAGTAACTGCGAATGACATCCGTCGGGTAGCATCACGATATTTCCGAACCGATGCCTATATTCTGTCAACAGCAGGTAAGATTAAGTAACACGATATAACGCAAGCACAACAGGATTTTGAAAGTCGGGACTGTAACGGTTCCGGCTTTTTTATTGCTCTTGTTGACTGTTATACCCTGCATTGTTGGGATGCTGAAAAAATGATTTTGTGGGTGTCATGTTTCGACTCCGCTCGGCATGACCACACGAACCTCTTCTTTTTCAATAAGCTACCTAT
>JAJRZL010000069.1 GCA_024275255.1 Candidatus Zixiibacteriota bacterium
AAACCGGTAATAATCTTCAAAATATACTTTCGTGTTCTCGGAAAGAGACATAATGTAATACCCCTTGTCATCCTTGCGTACTTTCGGCTCCTGGGTTGAAGCCAGTCGCTCTTCTGAAAATCCTCTATGATATCTGCTGTCTAACATGCTGCCTCCTAAGTAATAAATCACAACTGCCAGGTACTAAAGCATAGGGTATGCCGGATAGAACCGAAGTGGAGCAGGTTTGTATGAGCCGTTGTTATTCGTTGTTATGTAATAGATTATACCTTTTTCAATACTTTTTATTGTGCACAGAAATGCAGCTTGTCACCATGCAGACTATTTCATCTCCCCGGTTTTTGTATGGTAATTGTGAAACAGGATGCGGTTTTCACCGGGCTACTTTCTAAAAAAGAGTCGGTTTTTCGGTCAAATTTCAGATTTACCCTGCCGATAATTCAAATACTCCAGATAGAAGTTTTTTTGATAAGGTTCAGGAGGAGTTGAACATGCGCAACAGGTCAAAGCGCAAAGAGAGAAACAATAAACATCACCATAAAAAACATAATCACAAATCAAGGCAGGGGAACAAATGGCAGTCGATGGAGGAATTTGAAAGACGTCACCAGCGATTGTTCCGTAAGAAAAAAATTGATATTATCGAATATGACGGGGTTGAGGAGTTAGATGAAGCTATGAGCAGATAACAACCGACTCCACATACAAAAATTAATGGCGGGTATCTCTTGATACCCGCTCAGACTGATGACAAAGGGCAGTTATTCGGAACTGTCCTTTGTCATCAGTCTGAGTCGAAACAATGATGTTTCGACTTTTTTTCAGACGAACAATTCGATTAGTCACGGGAAATCTTTATTATCTCATATTCAATCGTACCAGCCGGGACCTTGATTTGCACTGTCTCACCTTCAGATTTACCGAGTAACGCTTTTCCGATAGGGGACTCAACAGAAATAATATCGTTATCGACATCGGTTTCTTCAGGAGGGGCAATAGTATATTCTATTTCCTCACCATCGCTGGTATCACGGACCAGCACTTTCGCAAACAGATATACCTTATCCGACGGGATAGCATCCATGTCAAGCCGCTGTACTCGTGATAGCTTATACTCCAGTTCGGCTATTTTCCGCTCGAGATGGGTTTGTGCTTCCTTGGCGGCATGATACTCGGCATTTTCGGATAAATCGCCCAGTTCCATGGTACGTTTTATCTCTGCTACGATTTTGGGGCGCTCTTCAAACTTCAACCGTCTCAGTTCGTTTTCAAGTTTGATGATGCCTTCTTTGGACATATACAATGGTTCACTCATAGGCATATAATACGTTATTTTGGGTTCATTGCCAACGGGGTTATCTGTTTTTTTGAGAACAAAATAAAAATAATAATCGAAATAATCAATCCCTGAAATATCGGCTCAACACCGAACCAATAAGAACCGTCCGCACGGAAGTAGGCGCTTATCAGCCAGGCAGTTGAAATACCGCCACTTAACAGAATAGAGCGAAACGCCCAACGGGACGGCAGACGGCGGTAGCCCACGAACGAGAAAAAAACCGGAACCAGTAGTGCCGGGGTGCCGATTGAACCGAACGCATGCCAGATATTAACCACCGACCGAAAGAAAACAGCCACCACCACCGCCAGCAGCGACGAAATCAATAACCCAAACCTTGTAAAAACAATCAAGTCCCGATCGGAAAGTGAGGATAACCGACCGGCAATGTCATTACTGAATGTGGAAGCGGCAATAAACGAATACGAATCAACTGTTGACATCACCGTGGCAAGCAATGCAAGGGCAAATATCCCCATCAATCCCGGTGGAAGGATTTTCAATGCCAGTGCCGGGTATGACGCCAGTGGCTCGGCAAGGTCCGGCAGGAGGGCACGGGCATACATACCGCTGAACGTGGTCAAAAAGTCAAAAAACATCCAGCATATAATAGAGATAAAAATACCAAGCTGGGCAGTTCGTGCAGTGCGCGCGGCATAACAGCGTTGATAAAAAGCCGGTTCAATCAAGGTGGCAAGAGCAATAAAATACCATATTGCAATATACCATCCGGAATTTCCCCCGTGCCAGGTGAAATGTGCCGTCGGGAGATTTTGCTGTAAAAATGAAATCCCGCCATAGGAAAAGTAAACCGTTACCAGCAAAATAATAAAACCGATAAACATCAGGACAAATTGCAATACATCAGTACGCACTACCGAGCGAAAGCCACCTAAAAAAACATAGATGAGAGAAAACAAAGTCCCCAACAGTACCCCCATCCAAAACGGAAAACCGAAAAGATATTCTCCCAATACTCCCAGCATAAGGATATATGCTGCCGGGACAGTCATCAGGTAAATGATAACCGAACCGGCAACAGCGGTTTTATTATCGTATGCCTGCGCCAATCGGTCGGGAATAGTCAGCACTTCCGATTGTCGTGCTTTTTTGGCGAGGAATAGGGCAAACAGGAATGCTGCCATATAATAAGGAACACCAAACACAAGCCAATTGGAGATACCATGTTTGAAACTGTACTCCCCTACCCCCAGAATACCGCCATACCAGGTAGATACCAGGCTGGCAACAAATGCCGGAATAGTAAGCATGCGCCCGCCGACGATTAAATCGCTGGCGGACGCATCATATTTTAGCCGTCGAATCAAACCGAGATAGAGCAGGACACCGAGATATCCTATAATAATAATATAATCAATAGTGTGCATGTCCTACTCGTTCATTGGGCAAACAATGGGCAGCATTCCTGCCTGCTCAAAACATCTCCAGTTTTACCTGAGTGTAGAATGACCGTTCCGAAGCAACATAATACTCCGCCCAGCCACCGACAACCGGTTTCCCCTGACCGGCATCGTAAGCATAGTTACCGCCATAACCGCTTGAGAGATATTGTTTGTCAAAGAGATTATCAATACTGCCGCTCAATGTCAGGTTACCGAGATTGAGAAAGTTGTTCAACCGATATGACACGGAAAGAGAAGCAGTATAAAACGGGTCAATAGCCAGGGAGTCGATATTATTCAGTTCCATGTATTGCCTGCCCATGAAGCGATTGCGCAGGGTCACCCGCCAGTTGTCATTTTGAACATCAACAACCAGATTCCCAACATAGTCCGGAAACCCCGGCACTGTCTTATCGGCGAAATCAATAACAAACCCGTCTATATCAGGCTGAAACTGTTTGATACGGTTATAATTAAAAGACAAGTTGCCATCAAGGGTGAGAATCTCACTTGGCTGAACTTTCCCCGATAACTCAATCCCGGCATGTACCGAGCGGTCGGCATTGATAGTGACTGCCACTCCTTCATCGGTAAGCCCGCCATACGGGATGATTTCATTTTCAAATCGCATCCAGAACAAATTCAGCCCCAGTGCAAACCGCCGGGCACTATACTGCCCTCCCAACTCAAAATCGTACACCCGTTCCGACTTGGCAGTGGGGTCACCAAAGACAAATACCGTTGAATCGACATTTACTGATTTCACTTCAAGTGACGGCAGCACATACGGGTCGTTGGCATCATACAGGGCGGCATCGGTTGGTGTCCGTGATGAAACAGCACTGTTGGCAAACAACGAAAGGTGTTGATTGACTGAATATGTTATTCCCAGTCGAGGAGAGAAAAACAGCCAGTCAATATCATAATGGTACCCGTGAAATGCTCCCATTCGCACCTGGTCGAACTTGTACCGTTGATATCGCATTTGTGCGGTCGCCTGCAAAGTCAGCGATGACGACAGGTGGTAGTATTCCTGGGTATACAGAGAGCCAACCCATTTTTTCCCGAAATACTGGTAGTAACGGTAATCCGGTCCTCGCCGGGCGGAATCTATCAACCCTTCCACCCAGACCACCTGCCCCCAGTGATTGGACTCAAAGTAATAGAACGAACCGCCGATGGAATGTTTCCCTTTCGAGTGTTCTATATCAAGCCGGGGATTCCAGCCATATTGACTTTTATAGACCCACTGCTGCCGAACCAGAGCAGCAGTATCGAGAACCATCTGGGCAGTATCCAAGTCATATTCGAAAAAGTCAGCAGGTTCCTTGAGGTGTTTGAGTTGTTCGTAGTACCCTTTCCCCCGAATATAATACAACGTATTTGCCAGAGTTATCTTGTCACTGATACGATACAGGTTATGCAGATGGTAATGTGGCTGGTTGAAGTTATCGGTTTCGTTGCTGTACGTAAGAGGGTTTACCCGGCGGTTTTGGGCGATATCTTCCAGTGAAGCTCCCCAATACGCCAGGTGCATCCGCATCGGTCCCCCATACACAAACAACTGGGTAGTCATATTGGGATCGATCCGAGCCAGAGAAAAATAGTACGCCCATCCCTGATACCAGCTATGGTCACGATAGCCACCTGTTTTTTGCTTGGAAAACCGCCCGCCAAAAACCCAGCGACCATTTATCAACCCCGATGAATACTCAATGCTCTGCTTGTAAATATCGCTAATTACATCACCATTCGATGTATATGCACCATACCCGGAAAGCAGTGTTACCTGCTGCTGACGGTTAAAACTGGTGGTGACAATATTTACCGAACCACCAAACGAAGCATCACCGTACAACGAATTACCAACACCGCGCTGAACCTGGATATCGGTGATATTTGCTGCAAAATCAGGTAAATCGACAAAATAAGTCGCCTGATCTTCGGGATCATTCAACGGAACACCGTTGATATACGTGGCAATACGCTTATCATTGAATCCCCGGATACTGATATAACTATATCCCAGCGAGGAGCCGCCATCGGTGTAGGTGTACACATTGGGGGTCGATTGCAAAAGCAGGGGCAGCTCACCAACGGTATAATCGCGCTGGATTTCATCGGCGGAGACATTGTCAAAGGCAATAGGTGTAATTCCCGACTGTGCCCTGTCGGCGGTGACAATAATCGGATCCTGCCGGTAATAGATTCGCTCCAACACCACCACCGCCGGTATGGCATCAATACGGAACTGGCGCGATTGATACCCAACCGACGAAAACGTAATCCTTGTGATAGTGCTGTCTACAGTCAGAGCATACGCCCCGTTCGTATCGGTGGTGGTCCCGATACCGGAGACATTGGTTACAAGGGAAGCGCCAATTATCGGCTCTCCCTCGGTATTGGTGACACGCCCGGAGATATTCCGTGCGGACACACTTGTTGCTGCCAAAAGCAACAGGCTGAGGATGATAGAGACATGTTTCATGACAGTAACCTCGCGTTAAACGGTCCACGTTTTTGCAAGATTCCGTCCTGATACAATAGGTTTGCCTGTTATAAGGCAAAGGGGATGCTTGGTAACATCTCCGTTTCCCTACGCCGGTATTACCCGGATCAGGTCAAGGGGGTATGTTCTCAGGCGGACTTTTTACGCCACCCCCAACGGAACTATTTCTTCACTCAGCACGAAATAAATACGGAATTTCTGAAAGTGCAAGCAGATTTCTATTACGAATAGAAAACTATGGCATTGATACCCGTTGCTTCGTCACTCTTATCATTAGTACTGTGTGACAAAATATGTCATGACACACACACACGACAGATTTGAATTTGTTATAATAAATGCCACCCCGCCTTAGTAAATCACTCAAGCAATATGGGCAAAATCCGATAATGTTAATAAATGGAGTAAAACAAGGAGTGATTGTATCTACCACTCCCCTTAACGGATGAGGTGAAAGACAATTGGGCAGTACAACCACAACACGGGAAACTACAACAAACCGTTATCAGCAAGGGAAAAAACAACCTGAGCGGATAACCATATCAAGACAACAGGGGAAACAACAACCGGCACATCACCACCCTGTTCACCATATCTTGCTGGCGATAGCCGGTCGCCC
>JAJRZL010000070.1 GCA_024275255.1 Candidatus Zixiibacteriota bacterium
GCGATTTTACCGGAGCAACCTATATATTGATAGCTGTCTGTGTTACGGTTGCCATGTATCAAAAACCGGTTGCCATTGCCGCCTTGGCATTTATCATCGTCGGTGACAGCGCAGCAGCATTGTTCGGGCGGCGATTCGGGAAGCATAGATTATGCAAGCATAAATCGGTCGAGGGTTCGCTGGCATGTTTAGCGGGGACTGTCATTGTGGCTGTTGTCGTGCCTGATTTGCAGATTGTAGTCGGGCTGATAGGGGCGTTCGTTGCGACAGTTGTTGAGGCTGCTCCATTGGGGATAGATGATAATATTACGGTGCCGGTCCTGTCTGGTTTGGTGATGACATTGATGCTTCGTTTGATTGAAAATGGTATTTTTTGAAGAGTTTTTGTTGACCTTTTCTCTCTCTGATTCGTATAATAATCAGAACGATATGTTACATAACCCAAAACACACCTGAAGTGGAGGGTTGGCAAATGTCAGAAGGTACAGTCACGTACTTCAATGATTTCAAAGGTTGGGGCATAATCAGCAGCAACGAGTTACCAGATGATGTCTATGTCCACTACACCGCCATTAACATGGATGGTTTCAAAACACTGGTAAAAGGGCAGAAAGTGTTGTTTGAAGTGACACAGGCGGACAGTGGCTATCGTGCCTTGAATGTTACCCCAACAAGCTAAAAAATTACATCCCGAATAACTACCTCCGACAACAGGTCACCATCGTGGTGACCTGTTGTTATATGTAGAGAGTTGTGTCAGTATGGTTTTTTCCCTATATTAACCGGCATGAAAATAATTGACTTGCGTTCTGATACGGTTACTCGTCCCAGCAATGAAATGCGGCAGGCAATGGCTGCGGCTGAGGTCGGGGACGATGTTTTCGGTGATGATCCCACGGTAAAGCAACTTGAACAATATGTTGCCGAATTATTTCAACGTCCGGCTTCGTTGTATGTTCCCTCCGGAACGATGGGGAACCAAATCAGTTTGAAAGCTCAGACAGAACCGGGTTGGGAGTTGCTGTGTGACCGTGATTGCCATGTTGTCAATTATGAAGTAGCAGGTCCCGCGGTCCACAGCGGGCTGCTGGTCAACCTGTTGACTACCGAACGGGGGATGGTCACGGCTGATATGGTTCGTAACAACATTCGCCCGATAAACCTGCACTGTCCTTTGACAAAAATCGTCACACTTGAGAATACTCATAACCGCCACGGAGGCACTGTCTTACCGCTTGATGAAATAAAACGGGTGCGGGAGGTTTGTGATGAGTTCGGATTGATTTTGCATCTTGATGGCGCCCGGATATGGAATGCTCATGTTGCCACCGGGATATCTCTCGCAGAGCTGACAGCTCCGTTTGATTCGGTGTCGGTTTGCCTGTCAAAAGGTCTCGGGGCGCCGGTAGGGTCGATGATACTTGGTTCGGAGGAGTTCATCGAAAAATGTCGTCGTGTGCGTAAACTCTTTGGTGGGGGTATGCGACAGGCAGGTATTATTGCAGCAGGGGGATTGTATGCGGTGAAACATAATATCGAACGGCTTGCCGAGGACCACGCCAATGCCCGCTATCTTGCCGAAGAAATGAACAGGATGCCGTTATTTTCGGTCGATTTGTCGCGGGTTGAGACAAACATCGTACTCATTGATATTGCCGAACCGGAATCTGCTGATTCTGTCCTTGCCCGGATGAAAGAGGTCGGTGTGTGGGCGGTGCCGTTTGGACCGCAGCGGATTCGGATGGTCACGCATCTTGATGTGTCGAAAGCCGACTGCGAAGAAGCGATAGGGCGGGTACGCCAAGCTTTTTCCTGATGAATAGATAACATTGTATCATCCTGAAATATTCCACTATGCACATAGCACTTATTCATAATAAGTATATTCCCCGGGGTGGGATGGAGCGGTATGTTACCGATATGGTCAAAGGGTTTACTGCTGCTGGAGACAGGGTAACAGTTATCACTGCCAAAACAGGTCCGGGTTCAAACGAGAGCGGGGTACATGATATTATTGTAATCAAACAGGGGCATATTCCGAAACCATTACGAAGTTTTCATTTTGCCCGTTCGGTACAGAAAATTCTCGGAAAATCAACGTTTGATATTTCAATCAGTACCACTCGGAGCTGGGGGCAGGATATTACCGTTTGTGGCGGAACGCATCGCAGTTTCCTTGCTCACATGGATAAACTCACTACCCCGGTTGCGCAGCTTGAGATTGCTGTTGAACAGAAGGCATACTCATTGTCGAAGCAGATTATTGCCCATTCCAACATGCTCCGTGATGAATTGATTACCTTCTATGGAATTTCTTCAGAACGTATCACTGTCATTCACCCGCCGGTAGATCCGGCAGGGTTTCGATATCTGGAATCGAACACTAACAACACATTGAAAGAACGGTTTGGTCTGTCACCTGATACCATATCCCTGTTGTTTCCATCGACCGGGCATAAACGAAAAGGGCTGGATCTTTTACTTGATGCTTTTGAGCTGTTGCCGCGCGGAACGTATGAGCTGGTTATTGCCGGAACTGAGATGAAACCGCTTATAAGACACCGGGAATATATCAAGCATCTTGGGTATTGCAATGATATGAACGCTCTGTATCAAGCAGTTGATTTTACGATATTACCTTCACGATACGAACCGTTCGGAATGGTGGTCCCGGAATCTTTGATGTGCGGGACTCCCGTACTTATTTCAAAATATGCAGGAGCAAGGGATATTCTGAATGATAGTAACAGTATGGTGTTCGCGGAGTTGACCCCGCAATGTATTGCAGAAACAATACAGGAAGCTGCCCGGAAGAAGTTTACTGTCGAACGTGACTTGATAGAGAAACATCACATGCTGTTATATCAGCATATTGACACAGTAAAAAAATTGTGCAAATCAATATATCGGGAATAATACTGTTATGACATCCCGGGTATTTGTGCTATTATAGTTATTATTAGCTAAAAAAAGGATTATCTATGCCTGAAAATACGTTTACGATACTTGGTTCATCATCCGGCGCTCCGCAGGCGAACCGATGCACCTCGGGATATGTACTTAATATCGCCGGTAAGTTAAGCCTGATAGACTGCGGGGGAGGAGTGACTTCGTCATTTTTGAAACGTGGTCTGGAACCGTTGAATGTGGAGCGTATTTTTATCAGTCATACACATCCGGATCACGTGTGCGAACTGCCGTTGTTTATCCAGTTGATTTACCTTGCCGGTCGGAGCCACCCC
>JAJRZL010000071.1 GCA_024275255.1 Candidatus Zixiibacteriota bacterium
GTACACCACCGCCGGAATGTTGTAACTGAACATTATAAGATTTATGCAAAAAGGTGCTTCATTTTGTAAAGCACCTTTTTACCTGTATATCAACATATTAAATCTGTGACTATTTTAGAAATAATGAATTACGTAGTGCAAGAACATGTTTTTATGTTATATTGTGGTCAACATCTCACCATTTGAGTATTAAGGTCATACCGCCGACACATGATGTATGAAGGAGGATGTAACGTATGAAACAAGCTCTCTGGGGAACGACAGTATTATGTATCCTCATTTTCTTTAGTGCCGCAGTAGCTTTTGCTGACAGCAGCCTGCCACCACCGCCAAATGTTCGTCTTACTATGTATCCACAGTTAAATAATGAAGAGCAAGTCTTTCTCTGTCCTACTGACAGTAATATCGTCATCGCCAACTGGCGGGATTTTCGTCTTAACTACCGACAGGTTGGTATCGGACGTTCAACCGATGGAGGACAGACATGGACGGATTCATTGATAAAAAAATCGATGCAGGTCTTTACCACCGATTCCAAGCAATCGGATCCGACCATGACCGTTGACAGGCTCGGTAATTTCTATATGTCCGTGTTGGATTGGGATGCGTTCGGATTGACGGGACTTTCCACTATTGCTTTTTATAAATCAACGGATAAAGGTGTTTCCTGGACAGGACCGGTTGCGGGTGTCTGGTCGGGCGACCCGGAAATATTCGAGGACAAGCAATTTATTACGGCTGACCGAACCGGCGGTATCTATGACGGCAACGTGTATTGTTCCTGGACACGTTTTCCCAACCCCGACAGGATTGTATTTATCCGTTCAATTGATGGGGGAGCTACATTCCAAGATACGGTGGTTGTCGGACCACAGCAGACTTCAACAGGATGTGGCAGCAACGTCATCGATGCCGGACAATTCTCGATACCCGTGGTTGGGGCAAATGGCTATGTGTATGTCTTCTGGCAGGGATATTCGCTCGATTCCACTGGAACCTGTACCGGTGTTCAAGCTATTAAACAGGTGGTTTCCGTGGATGGTGGCCAATCTTTCACTGGTGAAACAATTGTTATAAAGCCGATTGCCGGGTATATGACAGCAAACGGAGGAATTAATACTTACTCACAACCGGTTGTTGATGTTGATATCAGCGGGGGACCATTTCATGGTAATATGTACATGGCGTTTACCAATATCGGGGTGGAGGATGTAAATAACCATTCTGATGTTGATTTTCTCCGGTCGACCAATAACGGGGCTACCTGGTCCAGTCGGTATCAGATAAATGATGATGTCGGTTCGGAGAATATAGATAATTTCCATCCCTGGCTGGTGGTAAACCAGGAGGGTGTCATTGTTGTTGTTTTCTATGACCAACGCTATGATGCCCCGAACTATTATCTGTTTGACCTCAATGCAGCGTATTCCTTTGATGGCGGTTTGACCTTTACAACCAATCACCGGATTTCCGATGTATCGTCATCACCGTCAAACTTGAAGAATAACAATTTAGAAAATCCGTGGACATTGGATGACAATGGATTCATGGCTCCGGTTGCTATGGTTCCTCGCGGGGGATTGATTGGGGAGTATATCGGTGTTACGGCGTATTATGATAAAGTAAATGCTGTCTGGACCGATTCGCGTGATGGTAATTCGGAAGTTTATTCGGCAAGCTGGTATATCCCATTGTTGGAGCCGCGCTTGATTGCCCCTGCTGAAGATTCAATTGCTCAGGGTTTTGATGAGTTTCACTGGGCAACAGCATGGAAACATAATCTGGACCGGTATCGGCTGGAAATTGCCGAAGACAGTAACTTTACTACGGGGTTGATAACAAGAGTTGTCGATACCCCCTTTGTGGTGCTTGATACAAACCTCGATGAAAAAGTATATTACTGGCGGGTAAAATCGTTTACTACCGATGGTTTGGACAGCTCCGCATATTCTGTTGTCCGTACTTTTACTATAGACATGACCCCGCCGGTAACTCCTGTTTTAGTGTCTCCATCCGACGATACGACAACAACAAACGCCACTCCGACTTTTGTCTTTACTGCCAGTACAATTGAAATTGATGCTGTCTATGTATTGAAAATATCAACTGATTCGCTGTTTCCGGCTGGTCCTGAAACCAAAGAATACATTATGCCTGATACGGAAATGACTGTTCCCGATCCACTACCGGCGGATACTGTAACATACTGGACTGTAACTGCCACGGATAAAGCAGGAAACAGTTCGCAACCGTCAGCCTTCCATTTACGGTATGTTGATATTGCCTGCGGTAATATTGATGGTATTGTCGGTCCGTCGGGAGAAATTGATGTTGCCGATTTGACCTACCTCGTTGCTTACCTGTTTCAGGGAGGACCCCCACCGGCAGTGATGGAGGCTGCCAATGTTGACGGGATTGTTGGTCCCAGCGGTCCGGTTGATATTGCCGATTTAACGTATCTGGTAGCGTATTTATTCAGCGGAGGTCCGCCGCCTGTCTGCTGATGCTCAGTAAAATTCCTTTGTAGATGAAAGCCGTTTGAGCCATAAGTTCAAGCGGCTTTTTAATTGTATCTAAACAACTTATCATAATTTGAACAAAGATATCCGGCGTGTCTTTCTAATGTTGGTGTAATCTCTTGTAAATCTTGGGGTTAATTCCAACGGCAAGAAATCATGCAAAAATTACTATGTTATTATTTCTCAAATAGCTGCCGAAATTATCTGTATAGTTTATCTAAAATTGGGGTGATTGCATGGTAGAAGAACAAACAGAAACTTTATCAGATATTACCTATAACAAAAAAGATATGCATGTTCTGGTTGTAGACGATGAACAGGTTATTGTTGATTTAATTACCCGGACTCTTAAAAAAGCCGGATATAGTTATGAAACGGCTACTGACGGGTTCACTGCGTATGAGCTGATATCTCAAAAGACATTCGACTTGATAATTACTGACATCGTCATGCCCACTATGACAGGCATTGAGCTCATCCAGAAAGTGCAGCAAGCAGGATACAAGGCTCATGTTATATTTATCACCGGGCAAAAGAAATATGATTTTGTGTATAATGCCATCCAGTTGCAGTCATTGGGGTTTATAGAAAAACCATTTTCATTGGATACACTCAAGAATCTCATCGACCAGTCTTATCAGATTATTTGCAATGCCAAGGAACAACAAAAACGTGAAGAAGCATTAAGGCAGTCAATTGAAGACAAACAAAAAGAACTGCAATTCAGAACCGAGCGACTGGTCGCAGAGAAGGAAATTTTGCATGGCATTATCTCATCAGCAAATTTCGGCTTGGTAGCTATGGATAATGTTGGGGCGATTTATCTCATGAATTCACTAGCGGGCAAATTGATAGGGATAAAAGAATCGGATTCATTCGCCTATATTGGAAGACATCACAGGGATTTGATACCGGGAACATTAACCCCCGTATTTACCCAGTTATTTAATGATGTTTTGGAAACCCGGGAATTACGGAAAATAGAATCATTCAAGTGTGAAGACGGCACCAGTTTGAATATCATCGCCTATCCGCTCTATCATGTAAACCAGATAAATGCTGTTATTTTCATCATTCATGATATAACAGAAAAAGAAATTCTGCAGGAACGGATGCTGCAAAGTTCCAAGCTGGCATCAATTGGTGAATTGGCTGCCGGTGTTGCTCATGAAATCAATAACCCACTGGGATTTGTACTGAGTAATACTAACACGTTACTTGATTATATTGCAACTCTTGATACCTACTTGGGTTTCCTGGAATCACTTGTAAATAATCGGGGAAATGAAAAAGATATGGAGGCTGTTGAAAATAAAAGGCAGGAGTTGGATGTTGAATACATTCGTGATGACATTACCTCTCTTCTTGAAGAGACAAAAGACGGGTTGAAGCGAATCCAGAAGATTGTTCTCGATTTGAAAACTTTTGCCCGGGCTGACAGCGATGTCCCGGAAAAACATCAAGTAAACAGCCTGATAGATGATGCCCTGAATCTGGTTCGGAACGAAACAAAATATAAACTTACCATTAAGAAAACATATGCAGATCTGCCGGAGATACTTTGCTATTCAAGTCAACTGGTTCAGGTGTTTACCAATCTTTTTATCAATGCATCTCATGCCGTACCAGAAAAAGGAACACTGGAAATCACAACGTCGATGGACGATTCTTCTATAATTATTTCCATTAAGGATAATGGTACCGGGATACCGGAACATGTGCTCCCACGAATATTTGACCCATTTTTTACAACCAAGGAAGCAGGGAAAGGGACCGGGTTGGGGTTGAGTATTTCATATGGCATTATCAAAAAACATGGGGGTAATATATCCGTGAAAAGCAAAGAAGGTGAGGGTACGGAATTTATTATCTCTCTCCCTGTAAAGAATGAAATGCCATCCGACAAGAAAGAAGCTACTAAGGTGGCAGAGTAAGATTGAAAGGATATAAGATGAAAAAATATAATATATTACTTGTAGATGATGAACCCAATATCCTGAGAGCACTAAAACGTCTCTTCCGCATGGAGCATGTTCAGATATTAACTGCTCAAAATGGTATAGAGGCGCTTGAAGTTCTGTCAAAAGAACCGGTTCAAGTGCTGATTACTGATAACGTTATGCCGGAAATGACCGGAATAGAACTGATAAAGAAAGTGAAAGAATATTCTCCCGACACTTTGCGTATTATATTATCCGGACAATCTGATCTGGAAGCAATCCTGACCGCAGTCAATGAAGGAGAGGTATTCCGTTTCATTTTGAAGCCGTGGAATGATATTGACTTGAAAACAACGGTAAGTCTTGCATTGGCTCATTTCAAGCTCATGGAAGACAACAAGCGACTCCTTGCCGAGCTTCGTGAAAAAAGCAAATTAATAGATTTGCTGCGGAACAATCATCCTGAATTATTTGAGTTGGAAAATTCTGATAATTCCTGTTACACCATCACAGAAAATGATGGGCCATCAACAGCTATGACATCTGCAGGTACAAAGGAGGGTGTATAATGGCGTATGCTGTTTCAGACGTTATTGAACGGTTGTCGGATTTACCACCATTTCCTGAAATAACAGTAAAGCTGTTAACTATGCTTGGAGATGAAACCGTAACATTTGAACAACTTGCTGATGTTATATCAGCAGACCCTTCACTTGTTATGAAAGTAATCAGAATGTCTAATTCACCATTCTATATGTTAGCCAGACCAATTGAAAGTGTTAAAGATGCCGTGTTAGTGCTTGGTATAGAGACCTTGAAAAATCTGACAACATCAATATCCATTCATAAAGGGCTCTCGGGATTGACACCGCGGACCGACTGTTTTGATTTTACTGCTTTTTGGAAGCATTCGTATGCGACGGCCATCGCCGCAAATAAGATTGCCCGTCTTCACAGGATAGATTCTCCCGACAGGTTTTATCTTGCCGGACTTATACATGATACGGGTAAACTGGTACAGGCATACTACTGGCCCGAATCCTGGAAAGCAGCAATGAACATTCTCTCCGCCGAATCGGTATCTTATGAAGAGGTGGAATTACGTATTTTTGCAAGCAAACATGTTGAAGTGACTACCAGCCTGTGCCGGGCATGGCGGTTTCCTGAGAAAATTCTCAAGCTCCTGGAAAATATGACTTCGGATACCGCTCGTTCTGAAAGGGATTTTGAAAATTCAATTCTATGTAAAGCCAATGACATAGCAAATATAAGTGAGTATCGTTTTCCCATGGAAGAAACAACTGCGCCGGATAAAAGTAAATCACTGGAACAATATCAATCGGTTTTGGATGAACTTGGCAGTGAAGTGGAACATCAGCTCAGCATTCTTAACGATTAAAGGATTCATGGTACTACAGTGAAGATAATGGACAGGACGTATGGCTGAAATACTTTTTGTAGATGATGAACAACCCATTCTGCACGCTCTGAAACGTGTGTTTCGTAATTTTGAAGGATGGACCTACCATTTTGCCAATTCCCCCCGGGAAGCATTGGA
>JAJRZL010000004.1 GCA_024275255.1 Candidatus Zixiibacteriota bacterium
AACTGTGCCGTTACTTTTACATCCGTTGATGATGGTCCGGCAACTCAGCGGGTACTGACAAACGGAACAATGGCAGGACTTCATGCATTGGTAAAATCATTCACCATGACATCGTATGCATCCAATCCCGAAGAAAATGCAGCGGTAGAATTGACGCAAACATTTGAAGCGGCAATGGTACCTATTTTTCAGTTTGCAGTATTCTATGGGAATGATTTGGAAATTGCACCGGGACCAGATATGACGTTGATGGGACGTGTTCATTCAAACGGAAATCTCTGGCTCCAGGCAGGAAGTAACCTGCGAATTGACAGTTATGTTACCGCTTCGGGACATATCCTGCATGGAAGAAAAGGGGCAGGAGGGGTATCCAACGGTGATGTACTCATCAAAGATGCCAACGGGAACTACGTATCGATGAAAGATGGCAGCGGATGGCTGGAAGCGACTGACTCCTATTGGTACGATTCTTCCGTGTACCGCTGGCAGGGGAGAGTACAGGACTCCGCTCATGGTCAGACTGAATTAAATCTCCCGTTATCCACCAGCGCCAATGGTGATCCGCATAAACTTATTGAACGGGGTGCCGGAAATCCAGATTCCTATGAACACAAAGCCACCTTGAAATTCATCGACCACGTTGCATACAAAAAAGTAGGCGGGGTATGGACCGATGTCACCGCCGATATGGTTTCAAGGGGTATTATCACCTTTGCCGATAACAAGTTCCATGATGGCAGAGAGAATATCGACGTTGATGTCATGGAGCTTGATGTCCAGAAATTATACAGTGAAGGATATGCTCCCCCTAATGGTGTCATTTACTATTCCGACCAGGATGGCTCAAGAGATTTTCCGGCACTGCGTTTGAAAAACGGTTCGGAGTTGGGCGGTGGGTTAACCGTGGCCAGTGAAAACCCTATCTATGTCCAGGGCAACTTCAACTCAACGAACAAGAAACCGGCAGCCGTGCTTGGTGATGCCGTCAATTTTCTTTCCAACAGTTGGAATGACTCAAAAAGCTGGGGTTCAAAATATGACAGGATTGCCTCGAACACGGTTGTCAATGTATCATACTTGACGGGCAACACCGAGACAACATCGTCAAACTATAACGGCGGTTTTGAAAACCTCCCAAGATTTTTGGAAAAATGGTCAGGTAAACGCTTCACCTGGAAAGGGTCTGCCGTGAACTTGTGGTATTCCCAGCAAGCCAACAGCCTCTGGAACGGTTCTTATTACAGCCCGCCCATCCGTGACTGGTCATACGACAGTGATTTGGATGATCCCAACAAGCTTCCTCCGGAAACGCCGGTAGTACGAGTATTCCAAAGAACCGGCTGGAAGCAAAAATATGTCAGTCATGACCCGGCGTAGCCTTGTTGTATAGTTGTATTACAGGGGTTGATATTCTTATCAACCCCTGCTTTATTATCCATATTACTGTTTTTTATCATTGTTGATTCAACATGTACTTATCTTGTAAAATGTATAGATTTTTGAATAGAACCGGGAGCTATTATGGTACGGATTGAAATAAATCCAATGATACATTATAAAATAGTTTTACTATCCCGCATTGTTATTTGTACATTATTACTATGCATTCACCTGCTGTAACCAGAACAGTACTTAGGCTCCTCGCCGGAATAATCTGGACCGTTGTTGGTCTCGTACTGTGTGCAATGGCGGTGTATTGGCTGGTGAATATACACAATCACTGGTTTGAGTTACTCGCAGCCGGTATTATTGCGGGTGTTGTTGTGTATCGCTTTGGCTTCTTACGGCTTGTTCAAAAGAATAAAGCGAGAATACATGCACAAACAGAGACCAAGGACAAAATCTGCCTGTTTGCTTTTCAGAGTTGGCGTAGTTACATCATTATTATTGTCATGATGGCTCTTGGAGCCTTTCTCCGGCATCTTCCCATTTCTCGGGAGTACCTTGTTCCTGTGTACCTGACAATTGGTATCGGGCTTTTTCTTGCCAGCCTGCATTACTATTCCTCGCCACAATAGTCTGTTGCTGTCAGTTTGGTTGTCAGCATTTATTTATAACCAACATATCAGGACTTGTAAAAAAACCCTCGAGGAGATAATAAGACATTGTTCCCTTATTATTGTCACTTCTTAGTATCCACCCTGTTAAGTTGTCCCCGAACGCCCATATGTCATCTCTGAATACCCGCCTTGTCATCCCTAAGCACCCGCATGTCATTCCCACACACCCGCCTTGTCATCCCTAAGCACCCGCATGTCATTCCCACACACCCGCCTTGTCATCCCCAAACACCTGCCTTGTCATTCCCGCGAAAGCGGGAATCCAGCTTTTTTCATAGATGTACCAGACCCTGACCTTCGGGATTGTTAAAAAGTTATTTCGTAGGTGTCATGCTTCGACTCTGCTCAGCATGACGTGTTGAATGACCATAACTTTCAAGTCACCCTGAGCGGAGTCGAAGGGTCCTTGAGAGAAAATATCGAGGGTTTTCGACAAACATCTTCGTATGAGTAACAAAAAAAGAAGCGGGGGAACAGTCAAAAATCGAGGGAAGCAGTAGAAAAGAAGGAGGA
>JAJRZL010000072.1 GCA_024275255.1 Candidatus Zixiibacteriota bacterium
CCGGCTGTATGCTCATCGATAATATCTTCCAAACGGTCGAGATTGACATTGCCTTGTTCCATCGGAGCCGGTACAATTTCTATTTCCTGACCGGAGAGATATGTCTTGACTACTTCCTGAAAAAGAGGATTGACTGTCTCGGCAATAACTATCTTGCGACGTTTCGTCACCCTGATCGCCAGTGAAACAGCTTCCGCCACAGCAGAGCCGCCATCATAGAGAGAGGCATTGGCAACATCCATCCCGGTCAAACGGCAGATGTGTGATTGGAATTCATACATCACCTGCAATGTCCCCTGAGATACCTCCGGCTGGTACGGGGTATAGGCAGTCACAAATTCCGGTCGGCTGAGAATGGTATGCACCGCTGAAGGGATAAAATGGTCGTACACTCCTCCGCCGGCAAAACAGGCAAGATCACTGCTGTTTTTGGCAGCACGTTCCCGTATTTCAGCGAGAAGTTCCATTTCGGAAAGGGATGGGATATCCAGCGGTCGTTGCAACCTTAACTCGGCAGGAATACTGTCAAGCAATTCATCAATATTTTTTACACCGATACGGGCAAGCATCTGCTTGCGATCATCGTCGGTGTTGGGGATATATGACATTATTTCTCTTTTACTCCCTGATAACTTCCCGAAAATAACCCAGCAGCAGCTAAACCCGGGAAGCATGGACTACATCATCTCATACACTCCGACATATCACATGCCGGGCTAATAATCTCCAGAATTATTGGGCAATCAACCCTTCATATGCCGTGGCATCAAGTAATTGCTCTACCTCATCACTATTGTCAAATTCAACCTTAATCATCCAGCCATCACCATACGGGTCGCTGTTTATCAACATCGGTTCATCTTCAAGAGAACCGTTCACTTCGATTACTTTACCTGAAACCGGTGCATACAAATCAGAGACTGCTTTTACCGCTTCGATTGTGCCAAACGTATCTGACTGTTTAATCTCGTCACCAATCCCTGGTAATTCAACAAACACGATATCACCTAATTCACTTTGAGCATAATCGGTAATACCGACAGTTGCGATATTACCTTCGAGACGTACCCATTCATGATCTTTAGTGTATTTCAGCTCAACCGGTATATTCACCTTACCCTCCACAATACTTATGGTTATTGAGTATCACTCGTATCAGTTTTTTTTACCACATCCGATTCGGAAGTACTGTCAACTACCGTTGCGACCTCTTCCTTATCGACGTCGTTATCTGCTATAGTTTGTTTGGCGTTATCAGTTTCACCCGGATGTTTCAAGGTCAAACGACTGGCTGAATCTTCAGGAACCGTATCCTGCCGACCGGTCTTGAACTTTGTTTCCAGAAAAGTAATATCATAATTTCCAGCTACAAAATCGGGATGGACAAAGATTTCCTGATGAAACGGAACTGTTGTTGGAATACCCTCTACAATAAATTCATCCAGACAACGCCGCATACGCACCACCGCTTCTTCACGGGTACGCGCTTTTACAATCAGCTTGGCAATCATGGAATCATAGAACGGAGGTATCTTATACGAAGTATAGACAGCTCTATCCACCCGTACACCGGGACCGCCGGGGATATGCAAACCGGTTATTTCACCGGGTGTTGGTCGGAAATCATGCTCTACATCTTCGGCATTGATACGACATTCTATCACAGCCCACTTGGGTTTGATATCTTCCTGTTTATATTCCAGCTTTTCTCCCAACGCTACCCGTAACTGATCTTTCACTAAGTCAACTTCATAGGCTTCTTCGGTAACGGGATGCTCTACCTGTATCCTGGTATTCATCTCCATGAAGTAAAAGTTGCGGTCATCATCAACCAGGAATTCCATCGTCCCTACTCCCCGGTAATCAACAACCCGTGCTCCCCGAATGGCAGCCTCACCCATTCTTTCACGTAACTCATCAGTCATAAGCGGTGAGGGTGTTTCCTCAATCAGCTTTTGATGACGACGCTGAATGGAGCAGTCACGCTCTCCGAAATGGTAGAAATTACCGTGGGTATCACCAATCAATTGAATCTCGACATGGTGGGGATTAAGCACAACTTTTTCAAGGTATAAGTCAGGGTTGCCAAAGGCATTTCCCGCTTCTGCCGAAGCCAGGTGAAAACCGCGTTCCAGCTCAGCTTTATCACGACAAATGCGCATCCCTTTGCCACCGCCTCCTGAAACTGCTTTCAAGATAACTGGGTATCCGATTTCCTCAGCCAGTCGTGCGGCACTATCAAAAGAGGCAACAACACCTTCAGAACCGGGAATAACAGGCACCCCGGCTTTTTTCATCAATGTTTTAGCTTCGACTTTATCCCCAAGCCGTCGAATCTGCTCCGGGGTCGGACCTATAAATACCAACCCGCAGGATTCACAAATCTCCGCAAAATCGGCATTTTCCGCGAGGAACCCGTAACCGGGATGTATTGCCCCGGCATTGCTCACTTCTGCGGCAGAGATGATACGCTTAAAGTCCAGATACGATTGACTTACCGGTGCAGGACCGATACAGATATCCTCATCGGCAAATCGGACATGCAACGCATCTCTGTCTGCCTCACTATATACCGCTACCGTAGCCAGCCCCATCTCGTGGCAGGCTCGAATAATTCGCAGGGCAATTTCGCCGCGATTCGCAATTAAAACCTTGTCAAACAATTGTATTCCTCTTTATAAAGTACCTTCCTGTTATTTTACGACAGGATAACAACTATAACTTGTCATTATACATAAATAACCCGATTCTGACAACTATAAAGCTTATTGTTTGATAAATTTACTATCATCCAACAGTGAGTAAAACCGCAGAAAATGTGCTCTTTCTGCCGTATATTTTATATTTTCAAAAATTTTAAGGATAAATTCAACAAGGGATACAGGGATACGATACTGCCCAAAATAAAAAACAGCAGACTGAAGTCCGCTGTTTTTTAGCCACAAATAAGTACTAAATCAGTACTTGGTAAAACCATTTGAAGTATTTGAAGTCGGAGAAGACTCATGGGAATCTCCCTCATCTTCCCATCTATCAGAGGTTCCGGTAATCCCCTTGACGCGCAAATCGAAATCATCGGGGTTGGTTGCGTGAGCCATTGCC
>JAJRZL010000073.1 GCA_024275255.1 Candidatus Zixiibacteriota bacterium
CGCAGGTTATAATTAAGGAATCCCCAAATTATTATCAGAAGAATCGACAACCCGGTAATGGCCAGTCTTCCGTAAGAATGGTTCCTTATCCTCTGTAATATTGCCTTGTCTTCTTCCGGTAGTAAGTTTGCAAGTTTGTACTGGCAGGTCGATGCTGCCAAAACGGGCAGACAAACAGCCGCCGATTCTAATACCTCCAGCTGGGGGCTATGTAATGAACGAAGCTGATCAAACGGAAAACGGAGAAACTTGAATCCCAGCGTATTATTTAATGATGCAATAAGTTCAGGGCTGTATGCAAGGTCACCATAGATGTACACTTCATCGGTTGATAAAGTCTGATACTGTCCTGAATAGTAATCAACTGCTGTTTGAATTTCTGTTGCCAGTGTTTCTGCAAGGTACTCGAGGGAAGTTTCTCTGCTGTCATTGTGGATTAGTGAAGTCCCGGTATTGATTTGATGATAAAACTCAAGAGATACACCACGATAAAAAGCTATTTCTGATGAAGACCTGCCAATATTAAGTAATGTAAAGGCGTGCTCTTTATTATATCCGGGCAAGTGGCTAAGCAGTTGTCCTACTACCTGCGGGCTGTGATATGCTTGAGATACCAGAAGCTTATGTTCCCGGAAAGGAGCCATGTTTCTTTCAACCGCGGTTCGTGTTGCAGCTAACAACACTACTTTGAGCCTGGTATTGTCGTTGCTCGATAGTTTGTACATCGTCCGGTAGTCATAGATGACGTTGTCCGGGGGGAATGGTATTTTCTTGCGGACTTCAAATTCAACAGCGGTTGCCAGTTCCTTAGGAGAAAGCTGCGGCATCACCGAGGTCCGGAACGCCGTGTCATTTCCGGGAAGAGCTATCACGATGCGACATCGTTTGCATCTATATTCGTGAAGAAATTCATCAATAGTGTTAGTGATAAATTCTCGTTGTGAGGGAGCGGTCAGCAACTCGCCGGGGATATATACTTTGCGAATGTCGATAATCTCACGTGAACGTGTGCGGATATTTGCAGCAGCCATCTGAATCGACGAATCGTCTATCGAAAATGCCAGGCAGCGACCAGTATATCCATTCTTTTTCAGTGGGATATACTCTTTTGAAAATGACATATTGGAAACAGGCGGCTTTTGTTCGCTGGATGTTTGCTCCTGTTTCTTCTTCTGCTTATTTATGAATGTTTTCAAGGAGAACATATATATTCCCACTTAAAATGTTACGGTAATGGTGTCATTGCCGCCAACTGATTTAATAGTCCGATTATTCGGATCATACACATACAATGTTCCCCAGGCATCCCTGAGGTAATCTCCCCCGGAGCTGTCAATATAAGCACCATTCCAGCCAAGGCGTGTCAGCTTGTTATAACTCGGTATGGAATCCGGTTTTATGGCAAGGTCAGTCAGGGAAGAAGGAACAAAACCGACATCACCCTCAAATCCCCTGTCGACAAGTTGCCCTCCGGCTACCACACCCGGGTTACCGACAATCGCTCGTTTTAATGCCTGCATCTCTTTTTTGGTCGCAGTCACTTTGGAGTTATTGGTCAAGCCACCAAATTTGGGTATTGCCACACCGGCGATTATTCCCAGAACCACGAGAATAATTACCAACTCGACCAGTGTAAAACCAGCTTCCAGAGCTATGATATGATTTGCTGCTCTTTTATCTGCTAGCATATGCGTTTACCAGTTATTTTCGCCATTTACCGATGTATTGGGCCATATCTCACCAGTGTTGGGGTTATATACCCACCCGCCATTAGAACCGATAGTGGTTCCTTTGCTTACGGAGCTGCCATCAAGAATAGAATCCGGATAGGCGCTGTCAGGGCAATATGGGTTCTTGGGGATACCATGAGCCATAATACCTGTTCCCCGCAATTCAGCTAATGTGGGCCAGTTGGCAGTACCTGTTTGCACCGCTTGATTGGCATAGTATATCGTTATTCCCGATCTTAATCCACTCAGTGCGCTTTGACAGGCAGCTTCTTTGGCTTCGTTGGAGAGATTTTGATACTTGGGAATGGCAACTGCAGCAAGAATACCCAGGATGACAATAATGATAACCAGTTCAATAAGAGTAAATCCTCTATCGTTCGTAAACCTGTTCATTGATAACTTCTCCTTCTGAACGAATATGCTGTTTGTCTTGCTATATCGGTTGTATCGGCTGTTTCTTCCTATTTTGTAATACCCTGACGATTTTCTGTTATGTTCTATGAATTAAGCACTTTTACAATATTCCACATGGGCAGGAAAATGGCCAACGCCATAATGAGCACAAATATACCCAGTACAAGCGTCATAAATGGCTCAAGAATGGCTGTCAGATGGCGGGTGGTGTACTGCACTTCTTTTGACAGGTATTCCGATATCTGTTTGAGCATATTTCCCAGGGAACCGGACTCAAGCCCGATGGTTATCATTTGAAGCGCCATTTCAGGGAAAAACTCGAACTCTTTTTTTGTAATTTTACTATCCTGCCCGGATTTCAGGAGATCCGCCATCTTTTTTACTTCAGCCCCTATGGCAGTATTGGGAACCGACTCGGAAAGCATTTCAAGGGAGTGAACTATCGGGAGCCCTGATTCAAACAGGATATGAAACATCATGGTAAATCGAGCGACATTGCCTTTGATGATGAGATTGCCGAAGATAGGAATTTTCAACAGGTTCCGGTCCACCCATCGGCGCCCCTGCGGATGAGCAAGCAGTTGTCTTATGGCAACGATGATTATGATAATCCCCACCAGGAACAGAGGCCAATAATGAGAGAAAACATGATGGACACCGATAAGAATTCGTGTTGGAAGCGGGAGCTCCGCTCGAAATTGATCGTAAAAAGATACAAATTTGGGGACAACAAACATAATCAGCACAAATATAGCGGAAACAATGGCTCCCATAACAATAAGCGGATACCGCAGCCCGCTTTTGAGGGAACGAACCAGCTCCAGCTCTTTTTCCAGCATCTTGCTTTGTTCATCGAGAATAATATCAAGTTTTCCCGATTCCTCACCGGCGGCAATACTATGCACACATACATTGGGGAACAGTTCCGAGATTTCACTCATCGCTTCGGATAATGATTTACCAGCCTGGATTTGTGTACGTACCTGCTCAAGAGCTTTATTAAACGGACTGCCTGCTTTACCGATTTTGATGAGAGAGAGCGCCCGTAATATCGGAATACCGGCTTTATACAATGTTGATAAGTGGCTGGTAAATGCTATTGCCTGGTCGTAGTAATTTCTTTTTCGGAATCCCCACAATGAAAAGCTTTTCTTGGGAGGGATTTCATCAATGGAGATAGGTGTAAGGTCCCGTTCTAAAAGCAGTTCAAGGATGCGATCTCGGTGGTCGGCGTTTAGGATACCGGATCTTCGATCGCCTTCTTTTGTTAACGCGGTGTATTTATATTGCGTTGACATGTATATTGCTCATTGATTTTGATGATGGTACCGGTTCGTAAAATTCTTCAATATTTGAAGTTTCTTTCAGGAGCTCCTCAAGGCAGACTTGCCCCAGTTGCAATTTCTCCATTCCCATATCAAAAAGGGGAATATATCCTGAACGACGAGCCTCGTCTTTAATCAGATTTATTGATGAGTCTTGTATAATGAGTTCGGATATTGTCGGGGTAACTTCAACAAACTCATAGATACCCGTCAGGCCACGGAATCCCGTATTTTTACATTTAGGACAGCCAACACCACGCTTAAAGTCAATAACATCAACAAGGTCAATAAGTCCGGCTCGCTGCAGCAGTACCTCTGATGGCTTGTATGGCTCGGCACAATCCGGACAATTTAACCGTACAAGGCGTTGTGCCAGCACTCCTTTAAGGGCGGTTGCAACAAGGTATCTTTCAATTCCCATGTCAATCAGGCGCATAATAGTTGATGGTGCATCGTTGGTATGAATTGTTGAAAAGACGAGATGGCCTGTCAGTGAGGAGCGAATAGCCATGTGTGCTGTTTCTGTGTCCCGAATTTCACCTATCATGATGGTGTCCGGGTTTTGTCGGAGAATCGCTCGAAGGGTAGAAGGGAATGTCAGTCCGGCTTTTTCGTTTATCTGCACCTGGATAATAAGCGGCAATGAATACTCGACCGGATCTTCTACGGTTATGATATTCCGTTCTATACTGTTGATTTCACTTAATGTTGTATAGAGTGTGGATGTCTTCCCGCTTGATGTGGGACCGGAGATAAGAAGCAATCCTTCCGGCTTGCGAATCATATCCTTCCACGCCGCCGCAAGTTTTTTATTGAAGCCGAGTTGATTGAAATTGAGCAACAGGTTCCGTCGGTCGAGAATACGCAATACAACTTTTTCACCATGAATGGTTGGCAGGGTAGAAACACGTAAGTCGATAATATTGTTGTCTATCGTAAGCATAAACCGTCCATCCTGCGGCAGCCGTTTTTCTGATACATCCAGGTTTGCAGCAACCTTGATACGTGAGACCAATTCGCTGTGCATGGATTTTGGGGGAGAGGCTTCTTCGTGCATGGCGCCGTCGATTCGATACCGAATACGCAGTATGCTTTCATCGGGTTCTATGTGAATATCCGATGCCCGGTCCTTAACTGCCTTGGTAATCATCAGGTTTACCAACCGGGCTACGGCGCTTTCCTCATCGGGGTCAACCTCAACCTTTATTTCTGTTGATGGTTGTGCTTCCTCGGTAGTCTCAGTACC
>JAJRZL010000074.1 GCA_024275255.1 Candidatus Zixiibacteriota bacterium
GCTATGTAACCTTTCTTCTTTGACATAATTATCAACAGTGATGTATCCTTCCCCTTCAATTATTTTATTGTCAAATGGACCATACCACACTATATTTTTTACAGGAAGGTGGTATTGTGACTTCAATAGAAACCATAATCGAGCGGCAGTTTCTCCGCTGGGAACAACAGCAAAAACAACCGGCAGAGAAAGTAAAAAAACAACATGCCGTACCCCGCATTGTTACTGTTTCGCGTCAGGCAGGTTCGCGCGGGTCATACTTTGCTTTTCGACTGGCAGAACAGCTTGGTTATCAATGGATCCACCGGGAAATAATTGATGCTATTTGTCATTCATCCGGGTATCGTAAACGTATTATCGAATCACTCGACGAACGCTACCGTTCTCACATTGAAATGGTTGTCGATTCCCTGCTCACCGGACAAGCAGTAGATCACAGCGACTATTATCGTCACTTGTGTTATGTGGTCCTCTCCATGTCACAACTGGGAGGAGTGGTTCTTGTCGGACGAGGAGGAGGGTTTATCCTCGGACCTAAGCGGGGATTTCATATCAGGTTTGTTTGTCCGAAAGAAAAGCGGATTGAAAATCTTGTGAAATATAAACAAGTCTCCCGTGATGATGCCGTAGCGGAGATCGAGCATTCCGATGCTCACCGGCGGGAATATATTCACAAGCTCTTTAATGCTGATATTGATGACCCGTTACAGTATGACCTTGTGATAAACTCGGCATATCTCGATGTGGAGGAATTGCTGGCGGGGGTTGTCCGGGCTATTTCCAGTAAAATGGAAAAACTCAAACGGCTATTATCTGATTATTGATTCTTTTCTCTTGTCAGTTGGCAGGAGTAATTATTGTCCCACACGACACAGGCTCCTATAACACACTGTCAAATAATAAGATAAACGACGGTCGATTTTTCTTGGTATAATCGGATAAATTATATATATTTTTTGAAACGATTACAGCATGTTCTGCGTTTAAGCAATATGATGATTACAGGATTATATTGCTGAATATACTCCATAATATTCTTGCGTAGATAAAAAATTGGTCATACCATGAGTAACAAAGTGATACAAAATACGAAATCCCACAGTGAGAGGAGTTTTAACATGAAAAAAACACTGGGAATCGCTTTACTGTTCGTAATCGGGCTTACGTTTGGAGTCGCCCAGGTACATGCGTGTGGTGCTGAAAAATCAGGTTCTGCCACTTCCGAAATGAAAGGCAAGTCCTGTGGTTCAGCGGTGGAAGCCAAGATGATTTCTTCTGATTCCAAGTCCAAGAAATGTCCGTCCAGCGGTATGTCTTCCTCAGCTTCAGAGATGTCTGCACATTGCAGCCCGGAAGAATGTGCCGAAATGGCTAAATTCTGCGAAAGCTATGACGGAAAATGCGAAATCAGAACTATCTCCGTCAAGGGAATGACCTGTGAAAGCTGTGAAAATACGGTGAAAGCCAGCTTGATGAAAATTGACGGTGTACTGAAAGTTGCCAAGGTCTCCCATGAGAATGGTGTTGCTGTTGTATGTATCGACCCCGACAAAGTTGACAATGATGCCCTGACTTCGGCTGTAAGCAACAAAGGGTTTGAAGCTCAGATGATGGCTGCTGTAAGTACAACAAGTAACAAGCAGTGTGCCAGCAAGTCATCTGCCAAGGCTGGCGGATGCTGTTCCAAAAATAAAGGGGCATCTAAAGAAGCATCACTGCAAGACAGCAAATAAGTTCTTGATTGCTTTCAAACACGATATAAAGGCACAGCTCAATGGTTGTGCCTTTTTTATTATATGAATTCAGGTATCAATACGGAGTTTCTTCTTTTGATATAGTGGTGTTTTACCGTTATATTATATATAATTGATTAGGCTATTGAGAGAAAAAATGTTGCCCTTGAAAAAAATTTTTATCCCGGGATTACTTCTCTTCACGTTGTTGCTGGTTCAGCCGGTACAAGGGGCAAAGTTTGCCGGTGATGCGTTCTCGCTTGGTGTCGGAGGAAGAGGACTGGCACTCGGCGGAGCTGTTGTTGCCGGACCGTTTGATGCCACCGCGCCGTATTGGAATCCCGCCGGTATGAACCGACTGACCGGGCGGTATATCACTGCTATGCATGCTGAAACATTCGGCTCTCTGTTGAATCATGATTTTATTGCTTATGTTGATGCCCGTCCGCACAAAAACTCGTTTATCCAGTCGTTCGGGTTCTATATCTATTACCTTGGTGGAGGGGGAATCAAAATCACCCGGCTTAATGAATTCAACCGACCGTATGTGGTATCGGAAGAATCACATGGCGATTACCTATTTGCCGCTTCTCTCGCCGGGAAATTAGGCTCCCGTGTCGATGTTGGAGTAACGGCAAAAATAATCTATCGTGATATCGGAACCGAATCAGGTAAAGGGTTGACCCTCGATGCCGGGTTATTGTACCGGTTCAAACCATGGGCAGATATCGGCGTTATGGTGACTGACATTACTACCGGCTTTATTCGCTATTCCGGTGCGACATTCGATGACGGCTCCAACACGGAATCAATTTACCCGACCGTAAAACCCGGGTTCATTATTCGAAAAACATACACCGATGTCACCGGGCAGTTTTTGTTCAGCGGTGATATCAAGTTTGAACATCTCGGTCCCGCCTCTCAATACTGGTCCGGGGCGTTGTCGCTTGACACTCATTACGGACTTGAAATCGGGTACAAGGAGCTGGTATTCGGACGGGCGGGGTTTGATATTGGTCGCTTTACCGCAGGAGGAGGTATTAGTATCAAACGAGCCTCTATCGATTTTGCGTATCTTCACCAGAGCGAACTCGATGAAACCTTCCGGGTCAGCGCTGCATATCAGTTTTGATAATGTTCTGATAAACCGGATATTTCAGTTTGATTTTCAATGCAGCAACGATATATTCCACAAATATCTAAATCACGTATCAGGTGGTATGTATGAAATTTTGTACGGTAATCAACTGCATGGACGGGCGGGTACAACTACCGGTCATAACATATCTGCAAAAAAGATTCAATGCGGAGTATGTCGATTCCATTACCGAACCGGGTCCTGTTCGTATTCTTGCTGACCAACAACCACAACATTTGGTGGAGTCGATTCTTATTCGGCTGAATATTTCCGTGGACAAACATGGCTCCGGTCAACTGGCTGTTGTGGGACATCACGGTTGCGCCGGTAATCCGGTGGAAAAGGAAATACAAGTACAACAGGTGAAAGATTCTATCCGGTTTTTACAGCGGCAATTTGAAACTTTGGAAATAATCGGGTTATGGGTCAATGAACATTGGCAGGTGGAAGAGCTGTAAAACCCGTATTACACATGAAAAGCGAAAGCAAGACGATACCCCGCCGAAACATTCTTGTAACCCTTTGTATTCCAACACAATAAATCGGTGTTTCGTTGTGTTTTTTGTTGCCAAGAGCAAACCAAACAAGTACTTTACGGGTACGATAATAGCGTAGTTGTGAATGAAAAACAGAAAGAATTCTTAAAAAAATTATGGCTCTTGAACGACAGAAGATTGAGACAATTTATCTCGAAGAGGAGATGAAAAACTCCTACATGGATTATTCCATGTCGGTTATTACGAACCGTGCCCTGCCGGATATTCGTGACGGGCTCAAACCATCGAACCGACGTATCCTCGTTGCAATGAACGACCTGAATCTTACCCCGGGACGCCCGCATCGTAAATGCGCCAAGATAGCCGGTGACACTTCCGGTAACTATCACCCGCATGGCGAGCAGGTCGTTTACCCTACCCTCGTGCGTATGGCGCAGGATTTCAATATGCGGTATCCCCTTGTTGACGGTCAGGGTAACTTTGGCTCTATCGACGGTGACGGTGCGGCAGCGATGCGATACACTGAAGCCCGGCTGACTCCTATTGCGGTGGAGATGCTCGA
>JAJRZL010000075.1 GCA_024275255.1 Candidatus Zixiibacteriota bacterium
AACTGCCGGTGTTTTTTTAAGGATGTAAGAACGGAACTATGAGCAACCTGAAACAGATACGCAATTTCTCCATTATCGCCCATATCGATCATGGGAAATCGACCCTTGCCGACCGGCTCCTGCAGGAAACCAAAACCCTCACCGACCGTCAAATGCGGGCACAGGTACTCGACTCGATGGACCTTGAGCGGGAACGGGGAATCACTATCAAAGCTCATGCTATTCGCCTGAATTACAAAGCATCTGATGGTGTGATATACCAGTTCAACCTCATTGACACTCCCGGTCATGTCGATTTTACCTACGAGGTCAGCCGTTCATTAGCTGCCTGTGAAGGGGCGGTCCTGGTTGTGGATGCCTCGCAGGGAATTGAAGCTCAGACATTGTCCAATTTGTACCTGGCAATGGAAAATGACTTGGAAATTCTGCCGGTTGTAAACAAAATTGACCTGCCCAATGCCCAGACACAGCAGGTGGTTGAGGAGTTGACAGATTTACTCGGTTGTTCCGACAGTGATGTTATCCGGTGCTCCGCCAAGCTGGGAATTGGTATCACCGAACTGTTGGAAGCTATTGTACATGTTATCCCTCCCCCGTCCGGTGACCCCGATGCCCCGTTACAAGCCATGGTGTTTGATTCTATTTTTGACAGCTACCGGGGGGCGATGCCGTTGGTTCGTATCGTAAATGGCACTCTCCATACCGGCGATCGCATTAAGTTTTTCTCTACGAACAAGACTTACGAAGCTGATGAAGTGGGATATCTCAGGCTGGGGCAGATTCCACAGGAAAAACTACGTGCGGGTGATGTAGGGTACTTGTTTGCATCAATTAAACAAGTTGGCGATACCAGGATTGGTGATACAATTACCTCGGTTGCAAACCCGGCAAAAGAACCGCTTCCCGGTTTTGTCGATGTCAAACCGATGGTATTTTCCGGGCTCTATCCGGCTATTGCTGAAGATTTCACCCAGTTGCGGGAAGCGCTCGAAAAACTCAAGCTCAACGATGCCTCCCTTGTGTTCACCCCGGAATCATCTACCGCTCTCGGGTTTGGTTTTCGTGTCGGTTTTCTGGGACTGTTGCACATGGAAATAATAACCGAACGGCTCTCCCGCGAATACGGGCAAACAATTATCAACACCGTACCCAACGTTGAATATCACATCCACAAAACAAACGGCGAAATGGTGGTGGTCGATAACCCGGCGTTTATGCCCCCGGCAGCAGAGATTGAGTATGTTGAGGAACCGTATGTCGATGCCCAGATAATTGTTCCCTCTGAATATATTGGCGCCATTATGAAACTGGGAGTTGAACGGCGCGGTGAATACAAAACGACCGAATACCTTTCAACCAACCGGGCATCTTTGACATATTCGTTCCCCCTTTCAGAGATAATATTTGATTTTTACGACAAGCTCAAATCTTCCACTCGCGGATATGCCTCGCTCGATTATGGTCTGCCTTATTACCGTCGCTCGAACCTGGTTAAGCTCGATATCCTAGTCAACGGCGACCCCGTTGATGCTCTCTCGGTAATTATTCACCGGGAGAAAGCGTACTACTGGGGACGAGCTCTCAACGAAAAGCTCCGGCAACTTATCCCCCGCCAGATGTACGAAGTTGTCATTCAGGCAGCTATCGGAAGTAAAATAATCAGTCGCGCAACAGTGAAACCAATGCGTAAAAATGTTACGGCTAAATGTTATGGTGGCGATATTACCCGAAAACGGAAACTACTGGAGAGACAAAAAGAGGGGAAAAAACGGATGAAACAGTTCGGGACAGTTGAAATACCACAGGAAGCATTCCTTGCAGCATTGAAAATCGAGCGGTGAAACATTTCATGGTACTACTTTACTTTCAATCATCATATAACTCCACCTGCCGGACATCCTCACGGGAAAAGAAATACGGCAACCCCTGCCCGGCACCACGATCGGGTGTACAGACATAAAATACCGTTGCTTCAAAAATAGCTACCACCAGCTCAGGCGGAGCCCCATACTCCAAATTTGCATAATATTTCCCCACTTCAATACGCATTTTGGGTTGCCAGTGATTTGAGGGATTTACCGTGATAGCCCTGATGCGTTTCTTTTTCACAGGCACCTTCATAGTATCCTGAAGGTATTCGTATATTTCTTCCCATGATTTTGTTTCTGTTGCCATAGGTATAACATACTATATTTTTGTTTCGTGTCAAAAACTACCGGTGATATTCCAGTATCATATTAATACAAATGCCACCATGAAAAGATTCACAGTGGCATTTTTTAACCAGAAAAAGACAGCAGGTTTTCAACCCGCACATATCACATGCTATTCCACAACAGTCATCAGATCGCGTTTGTGCTCTTCTTACTGGATAAGAATATCTTCGAGAATACGCCGCAACCCATACTCTTTCAGAGCTTCCGCCTGCTCAATCCGCTCCTTGTAGCGTGTAATAGCGAGTTCTTCCCCGGCAAGATCCTGTTTGAGCATGGTAAGGGTATCATCGGAAATCTCCCGCTTTTCGACATCAATGGTCGGAGTCCCTCCCAGGAAATCAATCTGTTCAGCTAACATCAGGGCATGCTGCATTTCCTCTTGCGAGTGAACAATGAGCTCCTTTTGAATAGACTCATACTGTGCCCCGGTCATGACCGACGCATGTTGTACATACTGTATGGCAGCAGCATATTCCCACTCGAGATCTTTATTCAATTCCTTAAGGAGTTTTTCTTTGGTAATCTCCATTCCTACCTCCTTCGTACTTCAACATTGTTATTCATCAATCCACCTTGTCCAATGTTTATACCATTATTCCATGAACTTCGAGACAAAGGGGGACATATCACCACGTCGTGAGAAATGGCCGGACGGACCTTCTCCCAAAAACTCGGAAAACCATGATTCATGCTGAATTTCCTCGTTGAGAATTGCCAGCGCCAGTTCATAGGTACGGTGGTCCTTCCCGGCTGTCAGGTTGCAGATATGGGTGTATCCCCGCACTGCACATCGTTCCGCTGCTACCAGCACCTTCAAAATAGCTTTGACATCGGTTGGATCCTCAGGAAGCAATGCGGGCGGGCAGGCAGACATATCATGGAATACCTTCATATCATTAGGAAGTTTTCCTCCAAGCTCATAAATCCGTGGAATCAACGCTTCGAAATGATTGCGATCCTCAATCCGGGCTTCCTCTGCAATCTGCTTGAGCCCCTCTCCTTCCAGACCAATCAGGTTGGTCCGCAAAATGGTATAGTAGTAATACGTGGTCAGTTCCGCCGCGGCATTCTTGATTAATAATTCCAGCAGCTCGTCAACATCGATTCCTGCTTTTTCTACCATCAGTCGGGCTACTTTTGCCATGACTTTTTCTCCTTTGTTTCGTGTTAAGTAATCACTGGGTTTATAGATTTTATAATATTTATTATCATATAAGAATAATTCTTATTTTAATTCATAAAAAAAGGCATCATGGTGTTCTCTTTCTTTCTTTCTTCAGACATTCCTTGCATATTCCCCGGAGTTCCACATGTTTCGACATCACTGTCCCCCAATTCCGTACGTTACCGGGAACACGGAGCTTATCGAATCCCTGCCAGTTGAAATCTTCTATACGTTTACAGCGTACACAGACCATATGTTGATGTTCCTCGAGATTGGAATCATACCTGCTTTTGTCATCGAGCACTTCAACTCGTTTGACTAAGCCGTTTTCTTCAAAAAGCGCAATGGTCCGGTACACCGTATCCAGGGAAATCATCGGGAGCCGTTTCACAATGCGCCTGTACACATCTTCGGCAGAAGGATGGCTGGTATCCTGAATCAATTCCTTTAATATCTCCAGCCGTTGATGAGTGAGCCGAAGCCCTTTACTGCGACACAGTTCTTCAAACGTACTGATTTTTTTATCGAGTTCTGCTTTCAACATCATGCTACTATAACAGACTTTTATCAGGAATTGTTCCTATTACATAACATTTCTTAACAATTTATCAGATTAATCTTCGTTTATTACTATACATGCTACTTTTTCCGTGCTTGTAATGAAAACATCAGCGGATACGGTGTTGGTCCGCCGGGTGGGTAATAGTAGCTGTTTTCCTCGTACCAGTCAGGTTCGACAGCATAATACCCCTTGTTGTATTCCTCCAACCGCTCAATAGTCAGCCCGGCTTTTATCAAGGCATTGATAATATCTGCCATAGTATGTTGCCACTCAACCGATTCCTCTTTCCAGATATAGTCATAATCGCAGTAATCATGGGAGTTTGAGTACCGTCGAGGTTGTTTGTCAAAATAGGAGATTCCTTCTTCGAGAAAGAGGTACGAAATCGGGTGCTCATCTACAATGAAATATGTTCCCCCGGAGACAAGATAGTACGCTACAACCTCCGCCCACTTGTCCAAATCGCCAAGCCAGATTAATGTCCCATGAGATTGAAAAACAATATCAAACTTGCTGTCAATCTTACCTATCAACTCGACCACATCGGAACAGACAAACTCGGCATCAATGCCCGCGTCCTGCTTGAGCTTATTCGCCAATTCAATGGACTTCCCGGAAATATCAACCCCGGTTACAATTGCTCCTTTTCGCGCCCATGACAGGGTATCCATACCGAACTGACATTGTAAATGAAGCAGCCGTTTCCCGGTAACATCGCCGAGTGCTTCCAGTTCAATCGGTTTCAACGATGACCAGCCTTCGAGAAACTCCTTCACTTTATAGTCGGGATGGTTATAATGAATCTCAACAATTTCATCCCAGAGTTTCCGGTTTTGTTCATGTCCCTTATATGCCATTACTTCCTCGCTTTTAACATGGCAATCACACCGACAATGAAAAACAAGACATTTATCCCCCACACCGCCACTTCCTTTGGTATTTTCTCATTATATCCGGCAGATTGCAACACACGGAACAACACGAAATAAGTTAACGAGATAAGCGCCCCTACACTTATGGAAACAGCTATCCCTCCCCGACGGGGATTGGACGCAAACGGAATACTAATCAGCACCACGATAAAAGTAGTCAACGGAAAAGCATACTTGATACCCAGGTCAACCGATTCCCGGATATACGGTCCCCCGGTGCGTTTCATCACATTGATATAGTTTTCAAGTTCCACCAGCCCCATATCTTCCGGTTTTCCTATCCGTTTTGCAAAATCTTCCGGTTTTTCCTTGATATCGGGCAAGGGTAATTTCTCGAACTTGCGAAATTCTTCCCCGGTAGAATCAGAAAAAAACCGTACCGAACCATTAAGCGCCACCCATTGATTATCCTGATAGGCAATAGACTTGGCGGTAACAACTTTTTTCAAGCTGTGTTTTTCGGTGAGATACATTTTGAAATCCATCCCCTCTCTCCGTTCGGCATTGAACTTCCCAATTGTAAAAAAATAGCCAGGATGGATTTGCCGATAGATATTGGAAACACGGGCATGTGATGTCCGGGAACGTTTCTCGATTGTGTATTCTTTGATTTCCAGCCTTCGCTTGTTCGCCGGTGGAAAAATAAACTCGTTATAATAAAAATGTCCACCAGACAGCAGCAACGCTATTACTATGTATGGTAAAGAAATGCGATACAACGACAACCCACAGGCTTTCATCGCAAGTATTTCCTGCCGTCGCGCTAAGATCGACACCGAGAACAACACGGCAATAAGCACAAACATGGGCAGGAACGATTTAATCACCCATCCCCCCCAGTAAAAATAGTATTCGATGATATTTGCCAGCGGGACCTGGTGATCGATGAAATCCCGAAGCTCCTCAACGATATTGATGACAATGATAGTCAGGCCGATTGCAGCCGTTACAACCAGTAATGAAAGAAAAAAGGATTTTGTCAGGTATAAGTCTAATTTGCGAATCATGGTTCCTTATTCCAGCTTCCGGAAAAACGAGAACAACGGTTTCTCGGTAACTACTTTATATAACAGGTACAATCCTATTCCACCAATTAATATATTGGCAGACCACATAGCCCAAAACGGCGGGACCAGTCCCCGGTCGGCAAGGTCCTCTCCCCCGATAAGAAACGCCCAATAGACAACAAACAAGGCAATGGAAATAGCAATCGCCACTCCCATTCCTCCCTTCCGGGAGATTATCCCCAGTGGGGCGCCGATAAGAATAAACGCCAGCGATGCCGCCGGGATAGAATATTTTTTGTATATTTCAATACTAAACTTATTGACCATTTTCTGTTGGGCGGCAATTTGTTTTCGAGTTCGCTCGATAAGTTTATATTCCGCTTTTGCCTTCTGTTTCAGCAGGGCAAAGGCAGCCGAGTCGGTCAGGGTGGTATCCGTGCTTACTGCAACAGAGTCGGCAAACAATGACAGGATATTCTTTGCAAGGTAAGTGCCGATTTTCTCCCGGAATGGTTTCATTGCTGTTTTTGCCCGCTCCACATTGACTTGCATCTCCTTTATCGGCATTTCACGATCTGTGCGATACTCACTGTCGGTGCGACGTAATTCCGTACCGGCATCTACGATGTTGATGATATGTTTTTTGAAGGCAAGGCGTCGGTAGTTTTCCGGATCCTCGACATCCAGTGAATGAATCTCTCCATTAAAAAGGGTGAACTGGATATTACGGTTCCCCTCTGCCATTTTAATAAAGCCGGAGTCGGCAACAATGATTTTGGGCTTGTTTTTATCCTGTACATCAGTGATCCGCACCCCCTCCACACGGGAGGTGGAGTGATCGATACGGTCAATCAGGATAAGATAACCGGGGATATCGGAAATAAACACTCCCGAACGAAACACCAGAGTCGGTCTCATCGCCGCAATATCTCCCCACAGCATCCGGGCTTGCTTGTTCAAATCGGGTAAAACCTTGTCGTTAAATTGAATCATACCGTACATGACCACACTTCCGGCAACCAGAAGCGGAAACACGACCCGCATCATATTTATCCCACAGGCTTTGATAGCGGTAATTTCAAAATCGGAGGTCAACCGACCAAACGCCATCAACACTGCCACGAGCACCGACATCGGTACCGAGAGCGCCAGCATCCAGGCAAGATTCAGCGCTACGAGCTCCAATGCTATCCAGATTGAAATATCTTTATCAATCACATGGTCAATGATTCGGGGGACATAATCGATAACCAGCAAAAAAGTAATAATAAAAAAGGCAAAAAAGAATGGTCCGATATGTTCTCGTAATATGTATCGTGTTAGTTTCTTCATCGCTCGAGCCAATATATCGTTTATACCATTCAGTATCAAACAGTTATTATGTAAATGTCAAGAGATGGGGAGCAGTGAAGGATGAATTGACTAAATCCTATGGAAAAACAATGACCTGGGTGAGTTATCAAACCACACTACCGATGAAAAACGCGCGGCTTCTTCCTCTTTTTTAGTATGAACCATGCGACAAGCAGACAAAACCATATTACGAAAATATTCAATACGAGTATCGCCACTCCCAACCTGTCGGGATGTTTCCAGAAACGTACAATAAGCGGTTTTTTCAGAAATGATTCCCACCTGTTTGCATATTCAATAAATTCCGAATCTTTCGTGATATTATATAGCTCACGCAATAAATCGACATGGACCTGCTGGTAAAATTGTGAAGCCGTTTCTCTATTCAAACTATAATACACAGTGCCATCACCCTCATATTGACCGAGAGATTCTCGTAAATCGGCAACCCCATGTTGAAATAACACAAGAGATACGGTATCACCCGTTATGGTATAGTACTCATACAATCCCAGCAAAGTAACTAACATACCATTTAATACCCGTGTCTCCTTACCTCCTTCATCAGCGTACTCTTCATACCACCAGTGACGATCATCATCTTTATATGTTACCCCTCCTGAATCCACTTCTACAAAAAAAGCTGCTTGTAATCTTTCTGCGTTACGTAAAAACATGGAATCCTGTGTAACACGGTATGCTCTGACATAAACCTGCATTGCCTGGGCTTGAGCCATTGCCGACCGCCAGGGTGGTATCATCGAGTATCGTTTCCAGGGAAACCTGTATTCAAGAACATCATATTTTTTGTAACGAGTAGTATGTAATTGCAACCACTGAGCACATGTAAGGAATGATGCGAATGCAAGACTGTCTCCTTGCAAATACCTGTCATATTGTTCAAGTGCGTATTGAGCTACCGTGAGAGGATTATACTGACGACCGATATATACATTATCTATTTCTCCGTAGTCATCCATCTGGATTCCCAGAAAGTCAAAATATATTTGCTCTATTGGATTCAGCAGTTGCCATTTCGATAATATTGCGGCTGCTTTTCTTATAACCTGTTCAGAAGGCTTTTCCGTAAAAGTACTGACAAACAGCGATGCAACAACAGCAATAAGAATAATGGTAATATGTTTCACCATACAATATCTGTATCTTTATTTCCTCTGAGAAATAATATGAAGATTTATACGAAGAATAAAGGAGTGAATAACAAAGACGAAAGATTATAAATCATACCCATTAGTGTGTCTGGTATTGTACCCGTTGAAACTCTGCCCGGAGCCAGTCTATTTGGTTTCGGAGAATTTCAAAATTCCACGAAACAGCCACAAGAGAGCCAACCGATTTTCCGTCAACTACTGCCGGGATATTTCCTCTCTTTATCAGCGAGAGAATCAACTCCCGGGAAAAATCAGCGTCGATAGAGTAACCGTCATCATAGAAATTATAACTGTCCCCGGTATATTCACGGTAAAAGTCTGCCATATATTTCATTGCCTGTTCGCTGGTTAAGGTGTCGATGCGTTTTTTAGTATTTCCATCCTTGATGAAATAAATCATACGGCAGGCATATTCCAGCTCATGCTTCTGACCATTAAGCTCGTATTCCATAGTACTACGGTCCCCAACGATTGAATCAGGCAATTTGGTAAACAACCCGTTTTCATCGACATACACAAGCACGAGCGCCCGACATTCAATATGTGCCTGCAATGGTGCCAATGGATAGCTGGGTTTCACCGGTCGCCGCCATTGAAGCTCGCGATTTAACAGTTTGGGAACGGTATCGAACTCCATTTGAACAAACTCGTCGGCAATATGAATCGTATCACTCCAAAATCCCCCTATACCTTTCCCATCCGCAAAACCAAACTTGCCCCGGCTCCCGCTGCCATCTCCCGCTGTATTAGCAACCGATGGTAACTCGAACAGATCGGGCGAGGGCAGAAGATTCTGAGTAACAACGGTCGGTTTTTCTTTTGGTACCTGGTTTACTATGATTTGTTCTGGATGTTGCTCCGTGATAATCTTGAACCCGTTGTAGCCGTAAAATCCTTCATGATGATACGGGTTCAGTAAACTGCTCCCTCGTGGCTTATTGTCAGGAATATTCGGTATATCCGCAACTACCCGTTGTTGCTCCCGGGAACTGACACCATTACCGGCAGCACTCTCCGGCTGCTCATCATAGAGGGTATAATATCCGGCGCCGGTCAGAAGAAACAAAACGATAATAACTATATCAATGACACAAATCCAGTGATGTACTTTTGCCTGACTGGCTTTGGAATGGTGCAGTCCGTAGAGAGCACCATGCGCACCATTGTATATTACTTCAGACATTACGCTTCCCGGATACGAGTTGGTGAACTGGTTACATGCTCTTTTGGGGGGATAACCACAAATGATAACACACTAACTGCTATTTGCAGTTATCCCCGTTAATATACTCACTTGTATTGATGTCGGTCAATGATGATTTTTTCCTGTGCTTAAATGGGCGCTAATATCCCTGTCAGCACCAACGCCATATATACATACGGCGCAATAGGCCCCCAGTGAGGTATTGCGTCAAACGGTGTCTCGCCTGCCATCGCACTGCCGGTTACAAGAAATAACGCCACAAAAACCAGCACCACAATAAGCGTCTTCAATAGAATTCCATTTCTTTTCATTGTAACAAACCTTCCTGTTTGTTGTTACCTTGACTACCTCAGTTTTTGATTCGTAACAGCCACCTCCTTTCCTGCTAAAAGTCATCATGACAAACATCTCTTATGACAAAAAGTCAGAGCCCTGGTAGCTTCTTTAGTGCTTTAGGGAGTGTTGAAAAAGCAGTCATACTTCGACTCCGTTCACCATGACATATTGAACAACAATATGTTTCAGGTCATCCGGAATCCGTCCGGGTGAAAAGAATACGAAAAGAAAATACCAGGGCTTTTCAACACATCCTTCATAACAGCTACCAACAGATATTACTTACCCGGTAACCCATACGAAGCCAGAAACGCAATGCCATCATTATTGTTTTTCACGGCTATCACCCATGAACCACCCATTCGATTCATGTAAAGACCATGTTTCCTGCTCCCCTTCCTTACCTTCTCAATATAACAGAACCTGCTTGTTCCTTTCGGGTCCGGATAGAACCCCTCATCAAGGACGCTGATGAACGAACTGTTTTTTTTATAAAGCTTTTCTGCTTCTTTACTGCTGAATTTTTCGAGAGGAATTATCGTCACCCCTTCGGGAAAGGCTCTTTCACCCACGACAACAACAAAATCTGCCCTGGTGGAAGAGATTGGTTGCGGCACCCATTCACCGGCAGGATTTTGTTGTAACCAGAACCGAGCGGTGTCCCGTTTATTATCAATAACAAGACAAAATGTACTGTCAGGTATATTATCAAGGGTGGATGGAACCGGTGAACTATCCTGAATATGAAAGAATACCGTGTCACCGATAGTATTGATGGAGTATTGTATCGGTGTTCCCGATGTAATGACATTGATAACAGTGCCGAACTCCCGTGAGCCGACAACAAATCGCAGGGGAGCAGAAACCGGTTCGACTACTTGCAGGTATTGTTCAATTTCCCTTTTTTGTTGTAATTCCAGGACATCACCTTTGCTTCCGACAGCCGGGTCAGTGGTGTTCATCCAGTCTTCGGAAAAGGTAGTGAGACTACAAACAGAAAGAAACAATACTACAATAAAGATTCTTGCATGTACCATGCTCACTTCCCTACTTAAAGATATAGAAGAGATATTAATTTATTTACGCAAAACTTGTGCCATCCCCACTAAAAAAAAGAACAACAGCATATCCCTCTTTGCCGCAACAAGTTGCAAATAACAGCGAGACAACGAAAACTGCCAACTGGTAAAAAATACTCCTACAATCAACAAGTTTTTCACGCATTTTTTTACGCACCTTTACGCATTCAACATTATATTCGCTCATACCAACAGGTTACATGCGCCAAAATTAACGCATTTTTTTACGCACCGTTACGCACCAGGTAACTTGTTGCTATATCAACTGTTGAATAATCTGCAAAAACGGACAATATGCTTTGATATGCAAGCCTTTTACTTACGACTCGTGCGAAAATACGACCGTATGGATTTCTTTTTCGTAATCTACCCATCGAGCCAAGGGAAGCACCGAAACCAGGAAGCATTCCGTTCCGGTCGAAATGAGATAGAGCCGCTCGGCGATAACTTCATACACCCCCTGCTCACGCCTGTTTGCACTATTCGGATATTTCGGGAACACCAACAGCAGCTCTTCCAGGGAGCGGAAGACTTTCTTAAACATCTTCTTAAACTGCTTCTTAGCGGCTTCCGTTTTGAAATTCCCATCATTGTCAAGCTGGTACACATACTCGAAACCGGGAATATCAGAGAAACGCTCAAGTAACGATATTTTGCGAGGCGGTATCGGGTAAGGTGTCGGTTTTGCCGGGGCAGTATCTTCTTCCGTATGAATATGGTTATTGTTTTCCACAGCATTATCGGCTTGTTTTTGCAGTTGTGGTTGCGATTGTGGTTGTGGTTGAGAAAAACTCGATGAGCTGTTTTTGATGAGCTGTTCAACTTCCCCATGCTGTTGCTTTATCACCTGCTCCATCCGGGTGCGTTCTTCCATATTGGCGATGGCATGTTCCAGTTTCTGCTCAACTTTATGGAGGACCTGTCCCTGATTGAGGATTGTGGTTGTAATTCGGGGATACGGACGGCTGGCATATTCGGTCTGTACCTGGAGAGCAACCGTTCCTTTTCGTACTAACGATGTCTTACCTGCCGGTATAAGGTCTGGCATAGTCGATTCAACACCTTTTCAGTCTTTATTCCCTTGTACCTACCCAACGAGCCAATCAACTTGACACATAGTTTAGTATATCGGCACATCCATCAACAAGTTGAATAACCGCAGGAGGGACAGGAAAAACAACCTGACTGGAAGACAAGGGGACCGTTGCAATCAGGGCAAATATCACTACTGCTTGAATCGGAACTGTTTTCGGCGGACTCTTTTGAACCAAAATGCCTGTTCAAAATCTGGGCAATGGCATCAGGAATGGAAAAAACTTTTGCCCCGCCTGAGAAGGTCTGGCTGGAACCGCCGATTCCCCGAAGCTGACGAATGATGGCTTCAACCGGCACATGGGAACGCAAAGCAAGAGAAATCAACCGGCATATCGCCTCGGTGTCCGCCATGGTCGTGTAGCCGGACTTGCCAATATGAGCAAACACCTCAAACGGTCTGCCATCCCGAACATTTATCGTGACATACAGGTTGCCATACCCGGTACGGATTTTTTCGGTTATCCCATGCAACACCGTGGGGCGTTTTTCAATCTTGATAATCGATGCTGTTTTTGCAGAAATATCCTGCCGGGTGGAAAGTACCTGTGCCGGTCGGGAATTATCTCGGTAAATAGTCACTCCTTTGCAGCCTGACTTATAAGCAAGCATAAACGCTTTTTTCACATCGGAACGAGTTGCCGATTCAGGGAAATTTATTGTCTTGGAAACAGAAGAGTCACAGTGTTTCTGGAACCGAGCCTGCATTGCGATATGAGCTTCGGGAGTAATATCAGCAGCGGTCAGGAAAACCGCCCGAATATGCTCCGGAATTTCCTCAATATCACTCAGCGAACGCTTTTTCGATATCTGCTCGACGAGTTCATCGGAATAAAAGCCTTCCTGTTGCGCAATTGCCTTAAACAGCGGGTTCAGCTCTGTTAAACGGGTGCCATCAAGTACATTTCTTTCAAACGCGATGGCATAATACGGCTCTATTCCTGAAGAACACCCCGCGATAATCGAAAGCGTCCCGGTAGGGGCTATCGTGGTCACAGTTGCATTCCGCATGGAAACATTGTGACGGGCATAAATCGAATGTTCCCAGTTGGGGAATTTCCCCCGTGCTTTTGCCAGTTCCGACGAATGGTTCCGGGCTTCTGTTTCGATAAATGCCATGACCTTTTCACCCAGCGCCAATGCTTCCTCACTGTTATATGGCAGGCGAAGTTTCACCAGTAAATCAGCCCATCCCATGACTCCCAGACCTACCCGGCGGTTTTTTCCGGTCTGTGCTTCTATCTCCGGTAACGGGTACTTGTTTTGGTCAATGACATTATCCAGGAAATGGATAGCAACCCGAATCACTTCTCCCAGACGGTTCCAGTCAATACCCCGCGACGGCTCAGTTATGGTATAATCCTCCGGCAACGGTTCCAGGGCAAACTTACCAAGATTGATAGAACCGAGGTTACAGGAATCAAAAGGCGGCAGAGGTTGCTCACCGCAGGGATTGGTAGCTTCGATAGTTTCATACGGGTAGGTCGGATTACGCTGGTTCATCCTGTCAATAAAGACAATCCCCGGCTCGCCGGTTGCCCAGGCATGATCCACAATACTGTCAAATATCTCCTGGGCATCCAGCCAGACTTCTTTCCCATCGACAGTATGGATGCTGTTCGTATGAGGATTAACAAGCGGGTAAGAAGCTCCCTTTTCGAGCGCTTCCATAAAGCTGTCGGTGATGGCAACAGAGATATTGAAATTGGTTAACTCGGCGGTATCTTCTTTACAGGAGATAAACTCTTCAATATCCGGATGATCAACCCGTAAAATACCCATATTGGCTCCCCGGCGGGTCCCCCCCTGCTTGACTGTCTCCGTTGCGGCATTAAACGCTTTCATAAACGACACCGGACCGGAAGCGACACCGGAGGTTGAAGCCACCACGGAATTGCGCGGACGGAGCCGGGAAAACGAAAAACCGGTCCCGCCACCGGATTTATGTATCAGCGCTGATTGTTTTATGGCTTCGAAGATTTCATCCATGGAATCCCCCACCGGCAAAACAAAACAGGCGGAAAGCTGCCCCAACGGGCGAGCGGCATTCATAAGGGTCGGGGAGTTGGGAAGAAAGTCAAGACGAGCCATGACATCGAAAAAACTTTGGGCGGTCCGTTCCACTTCGGTATCCGAAGCGCCATAATTACGGTCGGCATCGGCAATAAACCGGGCAACCCGGATAAACATCTCGGTCGGAGTTTCAATAACCCGTCCGTTATTATCTTTGATAAGATACCGGCGTTTCAGTACTGCCAGTGCATTGTCGGTCAATGTTACTTCGTATGTTTCCACAGAT
>JAJRZL010000076.1 GCA_024275255.1 Candidatus Zixiibacteriota bacterium
CATTTCCTGCTCTACTTTTTGCTGTTTGAGCCTGGCTTGCAGGAGATTTGAATTATCAATTGCTACTGCCACGAAGTTCAGGAGCATTTCGAGACTTTCTTTATTCTCTTCGCTGAAAGAACCGCCATTGGATTTATTGATAATGAGCATGATTCCATGACATTTTTCCGATGTCTGAATTGGCAGACATATAACGGAATCAATGGAATACCCCTTCTCATCCTTCATACCAAGTTCACTCAAAATGACCGTCTGGCGCTTGTCAAAACAATAGGAGGCGATATCGAGCTCATCATTATAAGTTATTGTCCTGACAAAATCTTCACTCACTCCCCAGGATATTTTCAGCTTGAGCTTTCCGTTTTCCTCAAGCATAATCAGCCCGACCTCGCCATCAACCAAACGGATTGCCATATCCATGACTACTGAGAGGACAGCATTGATTTCATGGATAGAAGTAATCACCGCTCCCATAGTCGCTAAATCACGCAATTCCGCCCTGGTTGCGGCTAACTTGGCTTCAAGCTCGTCAAGCCGGGATTTATTTTCAACCTGGAGTACAGACATATTTCTGATATCGACAGCTTTCCCCCTTTTATTAAGCTATTTGAATAATATTACCTGACTTGCAAAACTCTGGTGAGTGTGTAAAAATAAGACAGGAAATTACTTCCGCTTGAATTTTAAGCGGATTGATACCCCTTGAAATCCAAACGTCTCCCGAAGCTGGTTTGACAGATAACTGATATACGATTTTTCAAGGAGTTTCGGGTGATTACAGAAAAAGACAAAAGTCGGTGGGGCAATCTCTGTTTGGGTAACATAATTGAACTTGATATATTTCCGCTGACGGGCTGGTGGGTGCTGTCTTGCGATGGTTCTTTGCAAAAAATCATTTAATTCCGATGTTGGGATACGCTTATTGTTTTCTTCATGAACCTGTTTAACCAGCGATAAGACTTTCGCCACCCGTTTTCCGCTCATTGCCGAGACATAAATAATTGGCAGGTATGAATATTTTGCCAGTGTCGTGTGGATAGCACGGGTATATTCATCGGCGGTGTTGGAATCCTTTTCGACTAAATCCCATTTATTGACTGCCAGTACCGCTGCCCGACGAGTAGATACAACCTCATCAAGCACCCGCTGATCCTGTGAAGTAATCCCCTCGGAGGCATCGATAAGCACAACGGCAACATCACAATTTTCAATCGCCCGGACTGTTCGCAACGACGTATAAAATTCGATATTTTCATATACTTTGTATTTTCGCCGCAGCCCGGCAGTGTCCACTAATATATATTTTTGACCGTCATATTCAAAAAGGGTATCCACGGCATCGCGGGTCGTTCCGGCAATGGGAGTGACAATCAACCGGTCCTGACCGGTAAGTTTGTTAATAAACGAAGACTTCCCGACATTGGGTCGTCCTACAACAGCAACCCGGATAACATCTTTCTCCTGCTCGTTGAGTGCCGGCTGTTCGGGCAGTTTTTGTACTATGATATCGAGTAAATCCCCTATTCTCTGCCCCGTTGTCGCCGAAACAGGACATAGCTCCCCCAGGCCCAGCTTATGAAATTCGTAGATATCCGGTTCCAGCTTACTGGAATCAACCTTATTGACGACCAACACACATTCTTTCCCGGATTTCCGAAGCCGTTTGGCAATCGCCATATCATAAGAATCAACCCCTACCTGAACATCCACAATAAGGAGAATCACATCCGCCTCGGCAATGGCAAACTCCGCCTGCTCACTGATACTCTGCTCCATCATCTCATCAGCCTGTGGGACAATCCCCCCGGTATCTACCAGATGAAACGCAACCCCGTTCCAATCACAAAGCGCATAGTTCCGATCACGGGTTACACCGGGCTGCTCATCAACAATAGCAACCGGTCGTTTCAGGAATCGGTTGAACAACGATGACTTACCGACATTCGGTCGCCCGACTAATGCGACAATAGGAGTACTCATGAGAATGACTGCTTAATTGTTGCTACTCCATCATACTGCCCAACAATCACTTCCTTACCGAGAGCATTACGGAAATCATCAAATGTCAGGTTATCAAGAAACAAGTCGTCATCATTAAGACAGTTCGGTGGCAGGATAAAGGTATCATAGCGTTTCTTATGCTGAAGGGCAGCCTCCAGTAAATCCTTACCGGTCAATAGTCCGGATACAGTTACCGTAGAACCCCAGAAACGATTTGTCACCTGCAAAATATCAAGTTGTAATCCCAGGGTTTCTTGAACATAGGTCTGGATATACCTGGATAAAAACGGAAAAGCAGAAGCACCGGTAAGGATTAATACCTTCTTATCAGACTTCAAGGCTTTCAACCCGGCACGTTTCCGGTTGAACATGGTAATAAATTCCCGAACCATCCCGACCCCATTTTCAAACTGAGCCATCTCTTCGTAAGACTTCAATGAAGGAAAATCACGTTCAGCCAGGACATAAAACTCATCGGCGGGCCAGACAAACCTTGTCCCATATTGCCGAAGGAACTCTTTCTGCTTTTTCTCGATATACTCAATAATCTGCCCTGCTTCCTCAGCAGTATATGTTCGCAGGTCAGCAAGATTTTTACGATACTTAGTCAACCCGACCGGAACCACTGCTAATGTTTGTACTGCGGGATACAACGCAATTAAATCATCAACTGTTTTCTCAAGCTGCGGACCATCATTGATTCCCGGGCAGAGCACTACCTGCGTATGTATAGTAATTCCGTGCTCCCCGAGATACTTCAACTGCTTGACAATCGGACCCAGCTTTTCATTGCGCAGCATACACCGACGCAGGGTGTCATCGGTAGCATGTACAGAGACATACATTGGCGAAAGACGCTGCTCGATAATACGCTTGATGTCATCCTTGGTAATATTCGACAGGGTAATAAAATTGCCGTGAGTAAAGGAAAGACGGTAATCCTCGTCCTTGACATATAAAGCCCGCCGCATTCCTTTTGGCTGCTGCCGAACAAAGCAGAAAATACAGTCACAGTTGCAGGTTTTCACTTTCTGCTCATCAAGAGTCAGACCCAGCTCAGCAGCACTGATATGCTCAAAATCAAATTCCAGTTCCTGCCCATCAGGAGAAGCAAAAGTCATCAGTACCCGTTCATCGGCTAACTTGAAATGGAAATCAATCGCATCGAGCACCTGTTGTCCATTAATGGCAACAAGCGAATATCCCGGACGGATGTAACCGAACAACGGCGAAACAGGATCAATCTCAAGTACTTTCATCTCACAGCACCCAAATAGTAATAAAAAAAGCGGGCGATGGGACTCGAACCCACGGCGTCAAGCTTGGGAAGCTTGCATTCTACCACTGAATTACGCCCGCTTAACACGTTGTACCGGTAATGTATTCCCCCGTCGCTGTTTTGTCAACCGGCAAGAGAAACAATTGCAAGGTATTGAGAGACAAAAAACTACGTAGCTCAACATATACAAACGACTGTCTTACGAGTCAAGAAAGCGGGGTTCCGGATGAGTCCACCAAAGGTTCTGTTGAAAAAGTTATCTTGCGGGTGTCATGCTTCGACTCCGCTCAGCATGACTTGTTGAATGAGAATAACTTTCAGGTCACCCTGTGTGGAGTCAAA
>JAJRZL010000077.1 GCA_024275255.1 Candidatus Zixiibacteriota bacterium
AAAGTATAAAGGCAGGTAATACCATCCAGATGTTTACAACCAGATGAAGATTGACACAGTACCAGCAGTCAGGACATTATAAATCGGGACACGTTTCACATTCATAAAAGTACTTGATATAATTCCAGGCATCTTCCGCTTTGTCTGCATAGACAAACAGCTCCACATCTTCCGGGTCAATGGTCCCCTCCCTGACAAGATAATCAAAATCAACTACCCCGCGCCAGTATTGTTCGCCAAAGAGTACAATCGGCAGCGGTTTGACTTTTTTCGTCTGGACCAATGTCAACCCTTCAAATAATTCATCAATAGTACCATATCCCCCGGGAAATGCCACCAGTGCTTTTGCCCGGAGCATAAAGTGCATTTTACGTATGGCAAAGTAATGAAATTGTAAACAAAGTTCGGGAGTGATATATGGATTGGGCTCCTGTTCCAACGGCAAAGTGATATTCAACCCAATGGACTTGGCGCCGACATCATGTGCTCCCCGGTTGGCTGCCTCCATAATCCCCGGACCACCACCGGTTACTATTACATATTCATTTTCATGGTTCTTTTGACATTCAAGAGATACCAACCGCGCAAATTTCCGGGCTTCATCGTAGTAATACGATTTTTTCACAATATTTTTTGCAATTCTCAACTGTCGTCGCAGTTCTTTGTCAGCAGGTTTCCTCTGCAGTTTTTTCTCAAGCTGTTTCACCGTTGCTTTGGCAACTTTTGGCTCTACAATCCTGGTCCCGCCGAAACAAACAATAGTGGAACGGATGCCTTCTTCCTGCAGAATGACTTCAGGTTTTAACAGTTCCAACTGTAAACGAGCAGGGCGAGTGTGACCGGATTCAAGGAAATCGGGATCTTTGTAAGCGACTCGATATGCCGGGGCACGCTTCAGTTTCTCAACCATCTTTGCCGTATCCTGTTTTTTCTGTGCCATACGATATATCCAATCCTTCTATAACTCTACCGTTTCATGAAGTTCCGGGATATGACAATCCCAGCCCCGTTCTTTTTCCAAATGTCCTGCCATTGCTTTTGTCTGTGACTCTTCACCATGAGTAATGAATACTTTTTTCGGCTTTTTCTTTAAGGGTTCCAACCAGTGTAATAATTCCTGAAAATCAGCATGACCTGACAACCCGTTTATTTTGACAATCTTTGCTTTTACATCTACCGGTTGTTTGTGAATATACACCAACTTTTCACCTTCAACAAGTTTTCGCCCCAGTGTTCCCTCAGCCATAAACCCGGCTATTAACAATGTATTTTCAGGCTTGGGAAGACGGTTGATAAGATGGTGCAGGATACGACCACCGGTCATCATACCGCTGGCAGACATAATAATCGCCGGACCTTTCAGGCGGTTAAGCAACTTCGAAGATTTTTTCTTTCGATGCAGATGAACATGTTTCCCATTCAGGATACACTTTTTCCCGCCAAGTTTACAAATGTCAACGGCATGGTATTCAGGATACTTGACATAGATTTCCGTGGACCGGATTGCCATGGGAGAATCAATATGAATTTCAATCGGTGGGATACGGTCATGAGTTATCAAGTCATTTATAAGGTAGGTAATCTGTTGTGTCCGCCCGACGGCAAATGCCGGAACAAGGAGAACACTCTTTTTTTCTATTATATCATTGATGATGTTTGCAAACTCGTAATAGGGATCCTCAGGTTTATGGATTCGTCCGCCATAGGTCGATTCACATACCAGGTAATCGGTCTCAACCGGTGGTTTGGGATTTCTCGTCAGCGGGTTGCCATAGCGTCCGACATCACCAGAAAAAAATATGGATACTTCCCTGTTATTATCAAGAAGCCGCACCTCCACCGCTGCCGCTCCAAGAATATGCCCGACAATATGGTATCGGAATTTTATTTCCGGTGAAACCTGCACCCAATTATCATAGGTAGCAGAAACAAATTGTCCGCTCACAGCTTCAGCATCATCTTCAGTAAACAATGGCAAAGCCACTTTGTGATGTGTCAGTCCTTTCCGGGTACGATATTCGGCATCTTCTTCCTGTAACCGGGCAGCATCGGCAAGCGACATACGGGCAATTTCAATTGTCGGTGGTGTCGCATAAACAGGACCGTCAAAACCTTCACGTCCCAGTTTTGGCAAATACCCGATATGGTCTATGTGGGCATGAGTGATGATAATCGCCGACAAATCCGCAGGATTAAATGGAGGTGGGTTCCAGTTTTTCTGGCGAAGTTCCTTCCGCCCCTGAAACATTCCGCAGTCAACTAATATCTGTTTCCCATTAACCGTTAACAGGTATTTTGACCCGGTAACAGTTTTTGCAGCTCCATGGAACGAAAGAGTAATCAATACGTTTCACTCCACTTGAGCAAGTAACCGGTTGTCACTACTTCGCCACCTCCTCAACGAAGTATTCTTCAAGGGGCTCATCAACAGGTACTCCCAAACTGATACCGAGAGATTGTGCTACCTGCACATACGGATGATCAGGGGTCACTTTACGCAGCTTTCCGGCAACTTCGCTAATAGGCGTCATGCCAAGCGAGCCATTTTTCATTGCCACCATCTGCCCGATATCGCCTCGCATCACCATGTGTACTGCCTCTACCCCAAACTGGGTTGCCAGTATCCTGTCAAACGAACTTGGTGAGCCACCACGTAACAGGTGTCCGAGAATAGTAACCCGGCACTCGATATTGGTAAGCCCTTCAATTTGGGCGGCTACCTGTCGTGAAATCCCTCCCAGCCGCACGGCATCCGGTGAGGTTTTTATTTCACGATCGACAACCATTTTTCCACCCTGTGCCCTTGCTCCTTCACCGACGACAACTATGGAAAACCGTTTCCCGGCGGCATTTCTTGCTTTCACGGCATTACAAACAGCTTCGATATCATACGGAAATTCCGGTAACAGGATAATGTCTCCCCCACCGGCAATACCGGAACAAAGCGCCAGCCAACCGGCATAACGCCCCATTACTTCAATAATCATCACCCGGTGATGAGATTGTGCGGTTGTATGAATTTTATCAACGGCATCTGTTGCTGTTACCACAGCTGAATCAAAGCCAAAGGTGATATCCGTTCCGGCAAGGTCATTATCTATTGTTTTGGGTACACCGATAATCGGCAATCCCTTTTCCATCATTCTTGCCGAGGCAGCCATGGTGCCGTCACCACCGATGGCAATTAAGGAATCAAGTCCAAGTTTTTCAAAGTTCCGTATCCCCTGGCTGGAGCGGTCGAGATAAATATAGTCCTCATCTTCAAGAACAGGAAAATGAAACGGGTCTGCCTGATTGGAAGTACCGAGAATCGTCCCGCCATGGGTGAGAATACCAGAGACATCCTTCACCTCCAGTACCCGGTAGCGATTTTCAATAAGTCCCTCATAGCCATCCAGGAACCCGATTACTTCTACATCGTAATCATTGTCGGCTGTTTTTACTATCGCTCGTATCACAGCATTCAGACCGGGGCAGTCACCACCACCAGTCAACACACCAATCCGTTTTGTTTGTTTATTCATACGTTAACCATACTCAAAAAATTGTTAATATGAAACTTTTTTTATTTCTCAAATCCTATTACTATATTTTTCGACATTTTTCCCATGTTCCTTATACACAGATAACTCTTTGAAATATAAATAAAAAGGAACCCGGATGGTACCCGTTTACTGACAAATCCTGACATATACGTCTCAATTCCTTCAAAGTTATATAGCCTTATAATTTTCTGTTTTTCAGCAAATTGTTTTTTGTTGCTCCATCATAGAGGCAATATGTAATATAGCGTAGGAAAAGTGTCGATATTATAGAAGATATAAGAATTATAAGAAATAGTAATAATAAACACTTACAAACAGGTTAGAAGGCTATGCGTCTTAAGCAATTTTTAGTCTTACCAAGACTTCCGGAACGAATAATCGCTCTTCAGGAATTAGCCCAAAACATCTGGTATTCCTGGAATTGGGAGCTGGTAAAGCTGTTCATCCGTCTTGACCCGGAAATGTGGGAGCGGTGCTACCAAAACCCGGTTGAGATGTTGTCCAAACTGCCTCAGGAAACACTTCAACGGGCTGCTGAGGATGATGCCTTTGTAGCCAGCCTTGACCGAGTGTATCAAAAATATCGAGATTACTTAAACCAGAAACGCTGGTTCCATTATAAATATCCCGATTATGAAAATGAACATATCGCCTATTTTTCCCTGGAATATGGTTTGGATACCGGCTTGCCGGTTTATTCCGGCGGGTTAGGTGTACTTTCCGGCGACACCCTGAAATCGGCATCCGATATCGGTTTACCAATGGTAGCCGTTGGGTTGCTATATCGTTATGGATATTTCCGACAATTTTTGTCAAGCGATGGCTGGCAGCAGGAACGGTATGAAGAAAATGACTGGTACCATATGCCGGTGCAGCTTGTCAAAGATGAAAATGACAAACCACTGCGAGTCTCCCTCATGTTGGCGGATTCACCCGTACAGATTCAGCTATGGAAAGTCAGCGTGGGTGTTACCCCCCTCTATTTACTGGATACCAACATACCGGAAAACTCATCGAAATGTCGTGAAATAACATCGGTGTTGTATGGCGGCGATAAAGATATGCGTCTTCGCCAGGAGATTGTACTTGGCATTGGCGGTATTCGTGCTTTGCGAGCTCTTGGAATTGAGCCCAGTATTCTCCACCTGAATGAAGGTCATTCCTGGTTTTTGACTCTTGAGCGTATCCGCTCCCTGATGCACGAACATAATTTGAGTTTTAACGAAGCCGCCCAGTTTGTCTGGTCAACAACGGTCTTTACCACCCACACCCCTGTTCCTGCCGGTAACGAAAAATTTGACCCGGTGCTTATCCACCGTTACCTGGCAAACTATATCAATGAACTTGGTATCAGTTGGCGCGATTTCCTGTCTTTAGGTCGAATAATTCCCGGTGATGAGTCGGAACCGTTTGGAATGACTGTGGCAGCTCTCAAGACTGCAGCCTTTGCCAACGGGGTATCACAATTACACGGTAAAGTTGCCCGGCAAATGTGGCACAATATATGGCCTGATTTACCGGTTGAAGAAGTCCCGATTAAAGCGATTACCAATGGTGTCCATTTATCTTCATGGATTTCCCATGACATTGATGAACTATACGAATCATACTTTGGACCTAAATATCGTGAGCGTCCCGGAGCTCCTGAAGTCTGGAAACGAATAGACAAAATTCCCGATGCCGAACTCTGGAGAACACATAACCGCCGACGTGAACGCCTGGTATTCTTTGCCCGGAAACGCCTGAAACAGCAGCTTATCAGGCGGGGAGCATCACAACTGGATATTCAGCAGGCGGAACAGGTGCTCGACCCCCAGATACTGACAATCGGGTTTGCCCGGCGTTTCTCAACGTACAAACGCGGGAGCCTTATTTTCAGCGATCCCGACCGTCTGGCAGCTATGATTAATGACCCGGAGCAGCCGATGCAAATTATCATAGCCGGCAAAGCACACCCGCTTGACAATCCCGGCAAGGAAATCATCAAGCAGATTATAACCTATTTGGATGAGGAACGATTCCGTAAACGCATCGTATTTCTCGAAGACTATGATATAAACGTTGCGCGTTACATGGTACAGGGAGCCGATGTCTGGCTGAATACTCCCCGTCGTCCTCAGGAAGCATCAGGAACATCCGGTATGAAAGCAGCTCTCAATGGAGTACTGCACATGTCTGTCCTCGATGGCTGGTGGGCTGAAGGATACTCGGATAAAACCGGCTTCAAAATCGGTAATGGTGAAGAGTACGACAATGTTGAAGTCCAGGATAAACTGGAAGCTGAGATGATGTATAGTACCCTTGAACGTGAAGTTATTCCGTTGTTCTACGAACGCGATCAGCTCAAGATTCCTACCGGTTGGGTGTCTAAAATGAAGTCATCAATACGTATGGCTGGAGAATACTTCTCAGCCCAGTATATGTTACGGAATTACACCGATAAGTTCTATATCCCCGCCCTCAACTTCAGTCGACAACTGAGAGCGGATAACTATCGAGTAACACGCGAAGTAACATCATGGCTGGACCACATGACTCAAAGCTGGAATGAAATACGTATAGAGGATGTTGATGTTCCCGATCTGGGCCCGACAGTGTATGTAGGTCAAACCTTTCCCATCTCAATAAGAGTACATCTCGGCTCTATCAAACCCGATGATGTTCGTGTTGAGCTTATTTCAGGACGACTTGATGCCCAGGAACATATTCTCAATTACCAGCCTTTACCGGCGAACCTGGTCGATGAACCGCACGAGCCGGGAAGTCAAAACGGTACGTACACATTCACGGGTGAGGTTTCCTGTGTGGAATCCGGTCGATTTGGCATTGCAGCGCGTGTGATACCGAAAAACGACCACCTCCCTCACACTCTCAAGCCTAAACTCATTGCGTGGTGGTAACATAGCACCTACAACACTCTTATAAAGAACAGGAACAATTAACTATTGGTCCTGTTTTTTTGAAAACTTTTTATAAATAATTCCGTAATTGTATAAGTATATATAATTAACAAACAGGTTTACATGGTGGAAAACCTGTATTGTAGGATAATTATACGTTCTATGTGGTGTTACTTGTCTACATTACTGCTTTTTTATCCTTCTCATGTGGGAGTAATAGCTTGACACACTCATCTCTTACAAGTTTATTCGCATTCATATATAAACAAATATATAACGTTTTCAAGGAGGACAGAATGAAAATTACTGCCAGCAAGTTGATAACGGTTTTGGTAATAACATTACTGTTATCAACCTCCGGCGTTTTGGGATTTGATTTTTCCAAGCTGGAACAGTCAATCACAAAACATGTATTGAAAAATGGTTTAACTGTTCTGGTGATGGAACGCCACGATGCTCCGGTAGTATCATTTGTCACATACGCCAATGTCGGTGCTGTTGATGACCCGAAAGGATTTACCGGGTTAGCGCACATGTTTGAGCACATGGCTTTCAAAGGGACAACAACTCTCGGTACGAAAGATATCAACAAGGAACTGGAACTCATCGCTCAGGAGGACTCGGTTTTTCTCAAGTTGCGGGAAGAGCGTGCCAAGGGTCGATTTGCCGATTCCGCCCGTCTGGAATCATTAACTACTGCCTATAACGAAGCGCGCGATGCCTCTTATCAACTGGTCATCCCCAACAAGTTTGGTAATGTTATCGAACGTGAAGGCGGTGTGGGATTGAATGCGTTTACCAGCATGGATGAAACCGTGTACTTCTTCAGCTTACCTTCCAATAAAGTTGAATTATGGATGGCTCTCGAATCAGAACGTTTCCTTCATCCGGTACTCCGTGAAATGTACAAGGAACGGGATGTTGTCGCCGAAGAACGACGAATGAGAACCGATTCCAACCCGATCGGGAGATTAATTGAAGAATTTCAGGCGATAGCATACAAAGCCCACCCCTATCATAATCCAGGAATCGGGCACATGTCGGATATTCAATACTACTCACGCAAAGAAGCCAAGGCGTTCTTCGACAAATATTATCCGCCGTCAAATCTTGTCATTGCCATTGTTGGAGACGTAAGCACCGATGATGTCTTGAAACTGGCTGAAAAATACTGGGGACGTATTCCCTACCGCCCGGCTCCTCCACGCATTGCCACAGTCGAACCGCCCCATAAAGACGAACGACGGGTAGTGATGGAAGACCCCGCCCAACCGTTTTACATTGTCGGCTGGCATATCCCTGAAGCCACTCATCCTGACCGCCCTGCAATTGATGCCCTTGTTGATTATCTTGGACAGGGACGGACCTCGTTACTATACAAAAATCTTGTAAAAGAGAAAAAGGCAGCGTTACAGGTTGGCGCATTTGTCGGGTATCCCGGTGACAAGTATCCGTCAATGGTTGCCATATACGCTATGCCCGCATCGGGACATGACAATACAGAAATGGAAGAAGAAATTTTCAAAGAAGTTGAAAAAGTAAAGGCGTCTCTGATTCCCGATGAGGAAGTTGCCAAAATCAAGGCACGGGCAAAAGCTTCTTTCATTAACCAATTAGATAATAACCAGGGCATAGCCATGCAGCTTGCCGCATATCAAACACGATGGGGTGACTGGCATCAATTGTTCCGTGAGCTTGACCGTATTAACGCCGTCACTGCTGAAGATATTCAACGCGTAGCGAAAAAATATCTTACGAAAGATAATCGCGTCGTTGCTATGCTAAACACAAGTGGAAGCTGATTCAGGGAGCAGTACATTATGAAATACAAATTAGTACCAATACTCATAACACTGTCGCTTCTGATTGTTTTTACTACCGGCAGTGTATATTCTCAGAATGTCGATAAACTCAAATACCCCAAACTGAACAAGCTTGAGGTTCCCAATGTAGAAAAAATCACATTGGACAACGGCATCCGTTTATACCTGTTACAGGATAACAGCCTGCCAATTTTCCACGGTTCCATACGGATTAATTGCGGCGGCTATCTCGACCCCGACGATAAAATCGGACTGGCTTCCATCTGTGGTACTGTTCTCCGTACCGGTGGAACATCGAAATGGACCGGTGATGAAATCGACGAAAAACTCGAAGCTATCGGCGGTTCTGTTGAGACATCAATCGGGGCGTTGTCCGGCAGTGCGCGGGTGAACATTCTTAGTGACTATACCGATCTCGGTTTGGAAGTGCTTGCGGAAATCCTTCGGAACCCGGTTTTTGATAAGGATAAAATCGACCTGGCGAAAGTGCAGGCGCGTTCTGAAATATCCCGCCGGAATGATGACCCGTTCCAGATTGCGCTTCGTGAATACCGTAAAATAATCTATGGAACCAACTCACCCTATGCCCGCCATCCGGAATATGCCACTATCAATGCTATTGAGCGTACTGACCTTGTGGATTATCACCGCAAGTATTTCAAACCACAGAACATCCAGATGGCATTCTGGGGTGACTTCAACCGCGATGATTTACTGAAAAAAATCAAAACCTACTTTGGAGACTGGAAGAAAGACGCAACAACGGTCCCACCTCTCCCCCAAGTTGATTATAAGTTCGAGCAGGCAGTGTACTACATTAACAAACCAGATGTCAACCAAACCAATATCCTGATGGGTCATATCGGCGGTCTTACGACGGACGACGATTACCCGGCTCGCATTGTGATGAACAATATCCTTGGTGGAGGGTTCGGCTCTCGCATGTTTAACACGGTTCGCTCCAAGGAGGGACTCGCTTACAGTACATTTGCCAGCTATACTGCTAACATCAAGTATCCCGGTGTCTTTTACGCCTTTGCTTCAACAAAATCCGAGACAACAGGTAAATGTATAAAAGAAGTCATCAAAGTTGTGAAGGATATGCAAAAAAATCCTCCGACTGAAGATGAAATGAGAATGGGTAAAGACGGGTACCTGAACTCTTTCGTATTCAATTTTGACTCCAAGGGCGAAGTGGTTAACCGGCTGATGAGATATGATTTCTATGGTTTACCCGATGACTATCTCTTTCAGGAAAAAGAAAAGGTCGAGAAAGTCACTGCTGATGATGTCATTACCGCAGCCAAAAAGAATCTTCACCCCGATGCTATGCGTATCCTGATAGTCGGAAAAAGTGATGATTTCGATACCCCGGTAGACAAGCTTGGTTTAGGTGCTGTGGATACCATTGATATTACCATACCAAGCGGAGAAAAGCCGAAAGAAGTGTCGGTTAGCAATGAAACGGTCTCCAAAGGTGTTCAGATTCTCAAACAGGCGATTGATGCTCATGGCGGGCTGGATGCCTTCAAGAAGGTGAAGTCGGTTAATATCAAATCTACCTTAACTATCAAAGGTCCCGGCGGAAATGAAATGTCACTGCAACAGGAATATCTCAGGGTTTATCCTGATAAGTCACGGGCAGTGACGAAATTCATGGGGATGAACTTTGTTGAAATCACTGATGGCACAACCGGCTGGAAAACCGACCGGGCAACAATGAAGGTTGTTCCGATGACTGAAGACGACTTGAAAAAGAAAAAAGTCGAAGGACAGCGGAACTATATCCAGATTTTCGGAGCGTTCGACGACCCATACTATAAAGCGGTGTATGACGGTTCCGGGACAATTGGTGATACCCCGGTCGATTATGTTGCGATTGTTGACAAAGATGGCAACAATATCTGTCGGCTTGGTATTGACCAAAAGACACATTTGCTGAAAGTTCGCTCCTTTATGGGTGAAGGTCCGATGGGACCCGGTACGATTGAAGAGCGCTTATCCAACTTTACTGATGTCCAGAACCTCAAAGTACCGATGACTTCAGAAATGTATATGAATGGTCAGAAACAGATGACCAGTAATATTACATCGTTTATTATCAATGGAGATATTCCCGCAAACTCGTTTGCAAAACCTGAGTAAATGTAAAAAGAATTAACCTCAGAGTAATAAGCCGGCCTTAACTGACCGGCTTATTCAATACATGCAAATACCACTAACCTGTTGTATATCAATACACTACAAAGATACAACCCGGCTATTACAGACAGCAGGAAGCACCACCCTGTCAAAAAACAGCTTGAAATCAGACGGGATTACCATATACTACATGCTTTATAATTGGATATAAGCTTTAAGGTGTTGATATGAAAGTTCTTGTAATTGGTTCCGGCGGCAGAGAGCATGCTCTTGTCTGGAAACTGAAGAAATCAAAAAAAGTTGACAAAATCTTTTGTATCCCCGGAAACAGTGGTATTGCACAGATTGCCAAGTGTGTGAATCTCAAAATTGACGATTTCAAGTCCCTCACTGACTTTGCCTCGCGGAACAAAATTGGATTGACTGTTGTCGGACCGGAAGTTCCCCTTGCTAATGGTATTGTAGATGAATTTCAAAAACGCCGATTAAAAATTTTCGGACCCAACCGAAAGGCGGCTCAGATTGAAAGCAGCAAAGTATTTGCAAAAGAATTCATGCGTAAGTACCATATTCCTACTGCCGCGTTTCGTGTTTTTTCCACTGCTGCCGAAGCAATCGGTTTTTGCAATTCCGTTGAGTTCCCTGTTGTTATTAAAGCCGACGGTCTTGCTGCCGGAAAAGGGGTTGTTGTTGCCCGGGATATTGGACAGGCTACAAAAGCTATTGAAGATATGATGCTCAACAAAATATTCGGCAAAGCCGGTGAGAGAATTGTTATCGAATCTTTCCTGAAAGGTCAGGAAGTCTCCATGATGGCACTCACCGACGGCAAGAGTATCGTACCGCTTTTACCCAGCCAGGACCATAAACAAGCATACGACGGTAACCGTGGTCCCAATACCGGAGGTATGGGAGTGTATTGCCCGACTACTCTGCTTGATGAATCCCTCTCCGAACAGGTTAATGACTACATCCTCAACCCTATCATGCATGGTTTCCAACAGGAGGGCGTAACTTACAAGGGAGTGATTTATGCCGGGTTGATGTTGACCGAAAGCGGACCAAAGGTGTTGGAAGTAAACTGTCGTTTTGGTGACCCGGAAACCCAGGCAGTTCTCCCCTTGCTGAAGACTGACCTGCTTGATTTACTGATGGCGGTTGTCAACCAGAAGCTGTCATCGTTCAGCCGTCTTGACTGGAGACAGGAATCATCGGTGTGTGTTATCATGGCATCCAAAGGGTATCCGGGAAAATACCGTACGGGAGTAAAAATAACCGGGCTAAACAATGTCAATGACAATATGGTCCAGATATTCCACTCCGGCACATTACAAAAAGGCAACCAATGGTTTACCAACGGCGGGCGAGTATTGGGAGTGGTCGGTATTGATAAAACCCTGAAACAAGCAATGAACAGAGCCTATCGCGCTGTTCATAAAATACGGTTCGAAGGGGCGATGTTCCGACGTGATATCGGTGCCAGCGCCCTTAAAACACCTGTTACAAGTTAGGTACATGATATGGCAAAAGTAATGATTATTATCGGCTCCAAATCCGATATGGATTATGCAGATATATGCAAGGAGCAACTTGATAAACTACGTATCGAATCTACCGTACATGTCTCCTCGGCTCATCGCCACCCGGAGAAAACCGCCAAACTTTGTTCCGAAGCAGAAGAAAACGGCTATGATGCTATTATTGCGATGGCAGGATTAGCGGCGGCGCTACCCGGAGTAGCTGCGGCACATTCAACCTTACCGGTAATCGGTGTACCGCTTCCGGCTGCGTTAAACGGTTTGGATTCTTTGCTTGCGATAGTACAGATGCCTCCGGGTATTCCGGTTGCAACGGTTGCGATTGGTTCCCCTGGAGCAAAAAATGCCGCCGTTCTTGCAGCGCGAATCCTTGCGATAAAACATGCTGACATTAAAGAAGTTATGAAAGAACATCGCAAGTCGTTGTAAAACACAGAACCAATAATCGACTATTTTTGTAGAATAAATAAAGAAGTGAAGGGAGTACTATGATTAAACTGTTGCAAAACAAAACAATTTCTCAGGCTGTGTTGTTTTTTCTTCTGTTTGCTTTTCTTGGCGTATCATCCACGATGGCTGCCTCTGACAAAGCCAAAGAACTTTACAACGAAGGATTAAAAGCTCAGAAAGCAGGTAACATCGATGCCGCTATTTTATCCTATAAAGCTGCGATAGAAGAAGACAACACCTATGTTGACCCGTACATTAATCTTGGTGCTATTTATTTCGAGAAAAAAGAATACGACAGCGCTCTGGAAATGTTCAAAAAAGCAACCGAGCGCGACAAAACCAGTGTGGAAGCTTTTGCTAACCTGGGTCGTGTCGAATACAAACTAAAACATTTCGTAGAAGCGATTGATGCTTTCAAAACAGCTATCGCCAATGACGGCAAAGATGCTTCGCTATACAAAGACCTGGCAAAAGTGTATTTCAAAAAGGGCAATTATTCCGAACTGGTAAACACAATCGAAAAATGCCATGAGCTGGGCGGTGGTGATTACCTGACATATTATATGCTCGGCAAGGGGTATTATAAAACCGGGGAAAAACAGCAAGCGATTGCGGCCTATAAAAAATCCATCGAGAAAAAGAGCAATTACGCCAGCGCACATTTTGCCCTTGGTCAGATATACCTTTCTCAGGAAAAATACAAAAGCGCAGCGAAACAATTTAATGCTGCCCTGAAAGCAGACCCAAAAAACTACCGTGCTGCTTATAACTATGCCATTGCCGTTCAGTCACAGGATCCCGAAGCGTATGACACCAACATCGCGGCATGGAACAAGTTCTTGAAAGTTGCCAAGAAAAACCCGAAAGCAAAGAAGTATGTTTCTCAGGCAACGGAAACTATTAAGCAATTAAAAGACGCCAAGGAAAAAGCAGCTCTTCAGTAACTTGCCATTTACCATTCAATAATAGAAAACCCCACAAACAGATTTGTGGGGTTTCTTGTATAGATATTTCAACGTACTGTATATTTTCTTTATACAACATCTGTTTGAACTTTCTTCTTTACCCAAAACGGCTTGATAAGTAAATCTCTTTTGAGAACTAATCGGAATAAGATAATGGCTGCAATCAGGCAAAACAACGTCGCTTGTATGGAGCCTTCCGGACCGAACTGCCCGCCGGTAATTATCTCAGGACCCGTTATCTCCGCAACCAGAAGGCTTTTCCCCATTGCCACCCCGGAAGTAGTTGCCCCGAAAATTCCGGATTGAGTGAAATTCCAGGCAAAATGAATCGCTATCGGAAACCACAAGTGTCTGCTAAACATGTATGCTATCCCCAACAACAACCCCGCCTGAATTGATAAACCGACCGCAAGAATAAAGGTACTGTTCGGATTACCGAGATGAGACAGCCCGAAAATAAGCCCGGAGATTGCCAATGCAATATAACTTCCGAGTTTTTCCTCGGTCAGTCGAAATATAATTCCTCGAAAAAGCACTTCTTCAATCACCGCCGTCGCCAGGGCTATTATCGTCGCCGGAACCAGATTCAGAAAACTATTGACGGCAAGGAGAGAAAGATTACCGTTGAGATAGATAACCAACACGGTCAGAGATTGTAACAGCATCCCCAACAAAGTTCCCGCAATAAAGAACCTTATTAACCCGTTTGTTGACAGTTCTGATATTTTTCTTTTTTCATAATACTTATAGAGAACGGCATAACTGATTAAAGCAATCGCCGCTGCGACAATATTAACGATGAGCATTTTGGGTTCAGATTTAAGAGAGCTGAAATCAAGAAGCGCCTTTATACCATACTGCCCCAGGGAGATAGCCCCCACACAGGTTATCAACCCGGCAATAATTTTAGTCAGTGAATTTGTCAGAAATTTCGCAGGCAATATTGTTTTCTCAAATAACAGTGTTAGTCATCACAAGTACGCAATGATACCCTTGTATTTTCAGGTAGCATATCATTTATCAAAATTCACATAATCGAACTCATCCCAATCAACTTCGACTTCTTCCCCATCATCCAGCGTAATAAATATCCCTCCATTGTCATCATCAACATCATTGGAGCCGCGCAGACGAAATTGCCTGCCATCAGCAAGGGTGACAAGCGAAGAGCGGTGCGACTTTTTCTTGATACGTGCTATTTTCCCAAACTCAATATCAAACTCAACATCATGGTATGAGCCGTCAAGTATTTCCCAGGTATATTCTTCGTCATCATCCCACCGGATTTTCCCCTGGTATTTGTCGCCATCTTCAGTATATACCACACCTTCCAGCGGTTTTCCACCATCAAATTCATCATAGGTCACCTGTTCGGGAGCTTCTGAAAATTCAAGGCGATCAAACTCATCCCACTGAACCGTTACCTGTCCAAAACCGGGATCGGCAATAATAATACCCCGGTTGCCGTCATCAACATCATTGGAACCCTTGAGTAATATTTCATTTCCGTTTTTTAATATCACCGTTGCGCCGCTTGAGGAATACCTTTCTATGGCAGCAATCTTTCCAAACTTGATTTTGCGGCTCCGTCGTTTCTCGTCACCATCAAGGATGTCGTTTTCAAATATCTCGTCAATATCCCAGGTGACAAACCCGGTATATTCGTCACCACGACGGGTTGTCAGTGTTCCATAGAGTCGATTACCGTAATTTGATACCAGGTTTTTCTTAGCGGGCATGAAATCAATCCTGTCGATATCCTCCCAGAGAAGCTCAAGTTCGCCCTCATCCCTATCCTCAATCACGATTTCACGTATCCCCTCGCCAATGTCTGTGGAGCCATCAAACAGCTCCACTTCCTCACCGGATTTAAGAATAAGCAACGCCCTGTCATCATCCACAACATTCAATGTTTTAATATGACCGAATCGAATCCCCGATTGAGAAACAGACGACCAGTCAGAAGAAGACGAACTACGCCCCCCTATTTTTATGCCGAATATCTCAATTGAGGTTTCCCGTCTGCGGTATTTTTTTCGTTTATAACGCTTGGAATATTTTTTTGATTTTTCTTTATTTCCATCAAGCATATCGATCCAGTTGCCTTCATTTTTATCCCATCGTATCAGTCCTTCGAAAATATCATCATCGACTGTGGTAATACGACCATATATCCTGCCGCTGCTGTCAGCGAATACAAATCCTGAGAGAATAAATATACAAACTGTTGATAATACAAATATTCTGGGTACAGTCATAGATGTCCTCCGATAATGTTAATTCTTATCCTAATGAGAGTTACGAAAACTGTCATGAAAAGTTCATTCGGAGTGAAAAAATAACAAAGAGAATATCAGGGAAATGAGCCAATCGGGACTTAGCGAAGAATAACCATTTTGCCCACTTTTACTGACATACCTGTTTGTAAGCGATAAAAATATATTCCAGAGGGTGCTTCCTGCCCATGGAGTGTTTTCCCATCCCACATAACAGTGTACCTGCCAACTGATTGTTTCTCTGAGACCAGTAAACTTACTTTCTGCCCTAACACATTAAACACCTCAAGTACTACTTGAGATAACCTTGGTATGTCATATTGAATAATAGTGGTTGAATTAAACGGGTTGGGATAATTCTGGTAAAGCACCAGTTGTTTTGGTAATAAGTCAACCGGAGTATTGTCATCAACATCAGTTGGAGTATGAACATTGAATTGCTCTATCTGAAACACCGGCTGGAGTTCATTTCCTGCTGCAGTGCGGATATATGGATACATACCGGTAACATTTAATACCGTAAGGCTGGTTACTCCCTCCTGCTCCTGAGCAGTAAAATGAAGCTCGGCAAGCGGATACTCACCGACAGCAAAAAATGTATCCGGTAATACACTTTGTAAGTCAAGCAGCACTTGTCCGGTAATCTGATTGATTTGAACAGATTTACTAATAAAAGTAGGCACGCTCATTCCAAAGACAACAGAATCAATTCTTATTGCCGAAGTATCGTATCCAAAAGGCAAATATATCTCATGTGCCTGGCTCAAAATAGAAGCACTGACAGTTATAGCCCCCTGCTCACCCATAGCCACATCGGCTGATGACACCCTGATAGTATCCATAAAATCTTCTTCTTCACCGTACTCTATAACAACAGTGCCTTGATTAACAACAACATTACGCTCATTTCCGGAATATGTTGTCAAAAACGGATACAAAGTATCACGGTGAAGTGTATCTATCACTGTCGCACCGGGAACATAAGCGGTGACATACAAGTCTCCCAGGTGATAATCTCCGGCAGACATAAACATATCCGGCGGGTTTCGCTCAAGATTGATAGTAAGCATCGCCTCAGAAACATTGATCTGGTAAAACTTGCTCATATACAGTGGTAAGTCAGAGCTAAATAAAAAGGAATCTACCGTTATGGCTGTGGTATCATATTGTAATGGCAAAAAGATATGCACCGCCTGACTATGGAGAGTCACATCAACTCCCAGCACCCCTTTTTCACCGGGGTTCAGGGTATCTGTGGAAATAGTAACGGTATCTATATTGTCTTCAAGATATTCCAGAGTTACCGGGACATGAACAGATTTATTCACAGTAGTACTGTCAATAACAAGTATGGTTGTATTCCATACACCGGGTGTTAGTGACGAAGCATCAATAGTTATATGAAAGGTATCATCATCAGAGCCGAAATACTGGCTGAGTAAAAGCCAGGAATCATCAGGTAGCGCATGCCAGTTCAATACTCCCCCACCGGTATTATTGACGACAACAAACGTATCTATCGTACCGGGATTTGCTGCTGTTAGAACTAATTGTGATGGCTCGACCGATATCCGGGGGATATCTTCACGTACAGCAACGGTTACCCATACTGTATCAGGAGAATTGAAGGCATTGCCGGCATCTATCACGACAGGTGCGGTATATACTCCTACCGGTAACGACGTTGTTGCAATGGACACTGATATATTCGAAGGCGCTGTTCCCGATTCTGTCGAAAGTGTTACCCAGCTTGCTTCTGTACTTGCTGCCCAGTGTAATACTCCTACCCCCTCATTGGTAATGGCGATATCCTCGGTAAAGGTGGTATCCATCCCTGCCAATGCATTGATTCTGATACTGTCCTTTGACAAGTGCAGCATTCCCGATATAACTTCCAGACGAACCGAAACATAGTTGGTGGAGTCATGGTTCAGCGTGTCGATAAATAACACATTCCCAAAATATGTTCCGCTGGTTAAGGTGTCAGTGGCAATACCGATTGCTACCGAATCTGGTGTTGTTCCGGTGGATGGGGAAACAGTAAGCCACGAATCATACGTGACCGCCTTAAATCCAAGCCGGTTATACCCGGTATAGTCGATAGTAACATATTGCGGAGCAGGCACACCGTTTCGTTGCAACATCTGGAAATTGAGCCCCGTCGGTTGCACGACCAGGCCAGGATCATTATATTTGCTTATCGAGGCATAGATATCATAGTTGCCATTTCGCCTGTCAACCCATGTGATAAACCTATGTGACCCGTTCAAAGCGACATCCGGTTTGATTTTCATACTGTCGCTGTATTCATTGGCAGTAAACTCAATCTCTCGTACTACTCCGTCAACATCAATCATCTGTCCGACAATATTCCAGCTTGTTGCTGTTTCATCAGACCAAATAATGGCAAGGTTTCCCATCTTATCAGCAGCAATAGCCGGGTACCGCTGGGTTTGTCCGGGATCTGAGGTAAGACGGAAATTACCTTCTTCTGTTATCATATTAGTATCAAACTTACATGCCCAGATATCGGGATACGTGCTGTTGTTGCGGTAGTCCACCCACACAACAGTAAAATGCGTACTGCCATCAGTAGCAATATCGGGAAATGTTTGTCTCATGGAAGTAATATCCGAATTGACCAATACATTGGCTCCAAGAGGAGTGCCTTCAGCATCAAACCGCTGAACATATATATCATCATCACCAGAACGCTTATCATACCACGCCACAACAAACCATCCGAGCGATGATACCGCCACACGCGGGGCATGTTGAGGCTGGGTTCCGATGTCATCATTTATTCTGAAATTACTTCCAATGGGCAGACCGTTATGGTTTATCATTTGACCGTAAATATCCCAGTCACCATTTCGATTATCCGCCCATACAACAATACCTGTTCCCCACGAGGTAAATGCAATATCCGGTGATTCCCGTCGGGCTTCAGGATAAACCGGGGTAATATTTACATTCCCCCCTGCCGGCGTTGCCTGGCTGTCGAGTGCCTGATAAAAGATATCGGGATTGAAAGGATACCCTTCCGTTCGATAGTCCTCCCATACAACAGCAAATTGTCCACCGACATCACTTGCAATCGATGGTACTGCCTGCCATGCCGTATCGTTATCATTTATCTTGATATTATTACTCAACGGGGTTCCCGATGAATCAAATCGCTGGATATAAATATCATTCCTGCCATCACCGGCTCGTTTATCAACCCATACGATGATAAATCCGCCATCAGGAGTAACCGTAATATGCGGATCGTTTTGTTCGCTGCTGCCGCCATCATCGTTGACACGAAAATCCGGTTTATCGACAGCAAACACATCAGCAGGTATGAACAATAGCGCAAAAGCTGTTATAGAAAGAAATAATATAGCAATCCCATAAACGGTGATATGAGTCTTGGATTCCATTCCTCAACCTTTATAGAAACAAGTGTTCAAATATCTACCAGTATTATCGGCAGATATGTGCAATTTCTATACAGGTTGAGCGCATAGAAAAACCCGTACCACTCAATAGCAGTACGGGTAAAAAAGTATTCTTGATAACAGGCAGCCGTATATAACAAACCGTGTATATACCAGCTGATATATATTAAGTGCTATCTATTCTTTTTCTTATGACGGTTAGCGCGTCTGCGCTTTTTCCGTTTATGCGTTTTAATTTTCAACCGTTTGCGTTTTTTACCGCTCGGCATTCAACCTCCATTACTCTAAAAACCACCGTATCAAATTTCAAGCTTGGTAATCATATTCTTGAATTCATTCGACGGCTTAAAAACAGGAACTTTTCTATCCGGAACCGGCACAACTTCACCAGTACGCGGATTTCTTGCTTTGCGGGCTTTACGTAATTTGACCTTAAAAGTGCCAAAACCACGAATTTCAATATTATGTCCGCTTTCCAAGGTTTTTTTCACCGTGTCCAAAAACGAGTCTACAACTACCGCCACATCTGTTCTGGTTAGACCAGTTTTCTCGGCAACCTTCTCGACAAGATCAGCCTTTGTCACGTAGTCCTCCCTCTCTACCTATATCAATATCCATTTTCAGTTTACTTTCCTTCCTAACTGCCCACTGACCACATAAGCCCTTGGGACACGTTAAGATACATTTATTTTCAGGAAAACAAAGAAAAAAATGAATGTCAACAAGATTTCTTTTGATATTACAAGTAATTTATCGATACAAGAATAACAATCGTGGTCCCTCTTGTTGCTGCTGAACCATCTGGTTGACTGTTTTGAACAGCCCTCCCAATAAGTCAAAGGGGCTCAAGCGCTTCTTTATATAAGGGCGCACAACTCTCGGTTTCCCTTTAACTTCCGCAAGGTCAGCAGCTAATTTCACCGCATCATTCAAACCGCCAAGCGTATCCACCAAACCAAGGTTATAGGCTTGCAACCCGGTAAAAACAGAGCCATCAGCCAGCGGATAAATTTCGTCCGGCTCCATCCCACGACCTTCGGCAACAGCCTGTACAAATTGCTCGTAGGTATCCATAACAACCGATTTGAGCATCAACTCTTCTTTTTTGGTCATTGGACGAGCATACGTGCCAACATCTTTCAACTCACCAGACTTGACCACTTCGGTCCCGATACCGATTTTTCTCATTAACCCTTCGGCTGTATGAAACTCAAATATCACGCCAATAGAGCCGGTTAATGTGCCGGGATTAGCAATAATCCTGTCAGCAGCACAAGCAATATAGTACCCTCCCGATGCCGCCACCGATGCCATAGCAGCTACAATAGGTTTTTCCTCGCTGGCTCGTTTTAAGGCATCGTATATTTCCTGAGATATTGCCACTCCTCCACCGGGTGAGTTTATATGGATGATAATCGCTTTAATCGATTTATTTTCTGCCCACTTGTCGATTTGTTTGATAACCGGTCGTCCCGAATCTTCATTGATAACACCGTTCATCTCGATAACACCGATGCTTTCTCCGAGCCCGGCAAAACCGATATCGCCCTCCTGCGACATAAGCCCTATAAACATTAATCCAAACAGCCCTATCGCACTGAAAAAGAACAGGGCGATAATAACGGCTATGATAACATCACGCTTCCTTGCCATGGTATTTCCATTTATTCCGTGTATATTTTCAATTTTTTCCCAACCTGCAAACGATCGGGATTACTGATATTATTTGCCCGTAAAATTTGAGATACCGATGTACGATACTTCCGGGCAATCTTCCCCAATGTTTCTCCCCGGCGAACCTTATGGATAACATATCGCGGTGAAGAAGAACTGCCGCTGACAGTAAGCACTTGTCCGGGATAGATTCTGCTGGTTCTTCCCAAACCGTTCATTCTGCGTATCTGAGAAGTAGTGGTTCCAAACTTACGGGCGATATCCCAGAGCGTATCACCCTTGCGGACTTTATATGTTTTCTGCCTGGAACCCGAAGAAGAACGACTCCCGGAGGAGGAAGACGAGGCATACGTTTTACCGCCGGAGCTGCCCTTCTTTTTATTTTTGGTAGCAAAATAGCGTGAATCAGAAGGTATCTTTAGTTTCTGCCCCACATAAATCCGGGAACCACGCTGAATATAGTTAATTCTCCGTAACGCTTCGACAGTAGTCCCAAATGCCCGGGCAATATCCCACATCGTATCACCGGCTCGGACGGTATAGATAGAATTTTTAGCTTCATAATCAGAGGGCTTTCGCTTCCTTGAGGAACTGTACTTCCCGTTAAGCGGAACCGGTACAATTAATGTTTTCCCGGCATAAATTGTTGAGCGGCGCCGAAGATTATTAGCTTCCATGATAGCATACTGCGATACACCATAGCGCGCAGCAATAGTGCTGATTGTTTCCCCGCGCCGTATTTTGTGCTTCACCCAGCTCGTTTCTTTGGGTGAGGGGAGTGAATCATACACAGCAAGAAATTTACTGCGGCTTCCCTTTGGAATTTTCAGAACATAGTTTTTATAGTTTGGCGGTGTATATTTCCTTAACAGTTCCGGATTCAGATCCTGCAGTTCTTTAACCGAGCAACCGATAGCTTTGGCAACAACAGACAGTTCCAAACACTTATTGATGACGACTTCATCCCACACAAGCTCGTCTTCATACTCGATATCATAGAAGCCATACTTCTCAGGATTTTTTGCAATAATGGTCGCTGCCATAATCAAGGGGACATAGTCCATGGTTTGGCGGCGAAGTTTCAGTTTCCAGAAATCTATTGTTTTATGTTTTTTAATCGTTCTCCGAACCCGCCCGGGACCGCCGTTGTAAGCAGCCATAGCTAATTCCCATGAACCGAATTCGTCGTATAAATCTTTCAGGAACCTGCAGGCAGCACGGGTGGATTTTACCGGATCACGCCGTTCATCAATCCACCAACTGCGTTTCAACCCATAGAGTCGACCGGTCGAAGAGATGAACTGCCACAGTCCGCTTGCCCGCGCCCAGGAATAAGCGCGTGGATTATATCCCGATTCAACCAATGATAAATAAATCAAATCAGTCGGCAGCCCATTTTCACGAAGGATTTCTTCCATCATTGACCTGTACTTACTGGAACGGCAGAGATATTTATAAAAAGCATCGCGGGCTACAGTCTGAAAATAGATAATAGAGCGCTTCACCCGGTCATTCATCACCACAGGAATGTTATATGTAATTTCATTTTCCTGCTTTTCATAAATACGGAGAGAATCGCTGCCAAGACGCTTTTCAACATCAACAAATCGCTCAAGCAATACCGAAGCCGACACGTTTTCCCGCAACCGCCCCTGAGAACGCAAAGTCACCCGGTAATCAGCAATGATATTTTCCAAAATAGATGTGTACTTGGCAGCTTCGGGGGTTTCCAAAGTATCGCTTTCAATATCCAATGCTGCCAGAATTTTTAATCCCTTTTCAAAATGATATTGAGCCTCTTCCCAGCTTCCTTCTCGGTTTGCCAACACCCCCATTGCATGGTATTCTTCGGCAAGGTCCAACTGACGCCATAGCTCATCATCCACAGCCGACGCGGAATCATCAACATCAACCACCTCTCCATAATACCAGGCATCGCTGGTATCATCAGAAGATGAAGCGGTATCACCCAGCATAGCATCCGAAAAAAGTACCGAGCGCAAATCTTTAGGGACAGATTGTGCTTTATCTGTTTTTGAATTTTCAGATACTGTTGACTGTGCGGATTTTTCATGTGTTCCGGTTGTCTTTTTACCTGCGGTTGATGATTTTTCTGCAACCGTTTTTTCCGTTGTAGTCCTCGGTGTTGATTCTTCGGTAACACCGCCGTACCGTTTGGGGCTTGCCATCCCCGACTTGCCGGTACACCCCATGAAATAGAAATTAAAGCCTGCAAAAAGAAAAATCACCAGTCCATACTGTGTAACTTTTGCACGAAGAGAACTTATACTCATAAACAATTCCATGTCATATGTTTTTTCATGTTATCGGTCTTTTACAATAATAGCTTGATAAGTAATCATTTACTTTAACAACATACTGTTTGTATCGTTTGTAAACGTCAAGTATTTTTGAGTTCCTCACATTCCTCTGTAATTACGTATTTTTAAAACTCAACGGCAAGAAATGTTTGGTAGTTGCGCTCTGTTTCTTCAAGATTGTCCGAGCCGAATTTCTCAAGAAACGCATCGGCAAGCACAAGCGCCGTTACCGCTTCACTTATCACCGCCAATGCCGGGACAACACAAGTATCTGTCCGCTCAACCATCGCCTCCGCAGGTTGTTTGGTTTTGACATCCACTGTTTCGAGTGGCTGATTGAGTGTTGAAATAGGCTTCCCGGCAACTCGAATAACTACGTCTTCCCCGTTTGTAATCCCCCCTTCAATGCCACCGGCATTATTGGTCTTCCGGTAAAACCCTTTCTTTTGCTGTTCACCATCAGGGTTGTAATAAATCCGGTCATGCACTTCGGAACCTCGTAACTGTGCCATCTCAAACCCCAAACCAATCTCCACCCCTTTTACGGACTGAATAGCCATCAATGCCCCAGCCAACCGCCCATCGAGCCGATGATACCACTGCGAAAAACCACCCAACCCTACAGGCAGCCCGCGAATAATAACTTCAACTACTCCCCCTAATGAATCACGAGCTTTTTTAGCACGACGAATGGTTTCTATCATCTGCTTTTCGATGTCCGCATTCAAACAGCGTACTTCCGAGGCTTCGGTGATTTCCATTACCTTTTCCAAATCACTCACATCATATCCCGGCTGCAACACAACAGGTCCAATACGAATGACATGTGAAGCTATCCTGATATCGAAATATTCCAACAATTGCCGACATAATGCTCCCAAAGCCACCCGTGCCGCTGTTTCACGTGCCGATGCTCGTTCGAGGACATTCCGTAAATCATGATGATTCCACTTTATCCCCCCGACAAGATCAGCATGTCCCGGTCGCGGGGTTGTTGTATGATATGACCGCTCGTATTCAAGAGTAGATAAGTCCTTTGTAATCGGTTCTACCGGATGCATTATTCGTTCCCAGTTTTCCCAGTCCCGGTTCTGAATAATAAACGTAACCGGTCCCCCCATTGTGTAACCATGTCGTATTCCGGACACAACCTGTACCGTATCCTTCTCGATTTTCATACGACCGCCCCGCCCATATCCTTTTTGGCGACGGGCAAGCTGGTAGTTGATATTATCAAGTGAGACAGGCAAACCGGCAGGAATACCATCTATAATAGCGGTCAACTGGGGACCATGAGATTCACCTGATGTGAGATATTTCAACATACGTTGAAACTACAATAAACCGGTATAAACGTCAATGGAAGAGTAGGAATTATATCTCTTCGTAAATGACAACATCACCAAGTTTACCGGATTCTTCCATTTTTTTCAAACGGGCTTCAAGTTTTTCGTCAATATTTAATGCTTCCGACAACTGGTTGAATCGCTTGGCGTCGAGCGGAGATATCTTTTTCATCTCTTCCAGCACCGCAACAATCTTTTGAACGGATTTATCAATAATATCAAGATGTGCAGGCAGTTTTTCATTTATAAGCTGGAGGTTTCCTTTTTTATGCTGAAGCCGCATAATTTGCGAACGACCATAAATAGCCATCACCGCATTATTGAGATAATGCGACAATGTTGCCATTGCTACGTTTTTTGTTTCCTCGGCGCCTCGTTCCCGTTCCTCACGCAACAATTTTTGGCTAAGTTCCTGTCGTTCTTTGAAGAGGTTTTCAATGGTAAGATATGATTTGCATATTTCCTGGTTCGCCTTCACCAGCAAATCCTCATAACTGCCGATATCAACCCCAAGATAATCCGCGGTCTCTTTCGTATGTTGCAATAGTGTAAATGATATCTTTTCGACATCGCTCTTACTCATGTCAAGCAGTTCCGCCATTTTACTGGTGGCTTCCAGCCGATGCTCCAAAGGCTGCTCAAAACCGGAAAATTCATCCGTAGTGAGCAATACCGCCAGCTTCACGATATTGGAAAGCACTTCATCTTTATCACTGGCGAACAGATCATGGTGATTTCTAATCGCGTTGAGTACATATTCCGGCAGTCCCCATGATTTCGCCAGATAATATCCGATCTCGGCATGGCTAACCTGGAATATATCCTGTTCGGCGTCTAACAACGATTGATAAGAAGTGTTCTCCTGAATTACTTTACTATATTCTTCGGGGTAATGATGCACAAGGAACAAAATACCAATATCCAGCAACAACCCGGCAATAAATGCCTCATCCACCGCTTTGTATTCAATTGTCTTGGCTATTTGCTCACTGGCTGCCGCTACCGATAACGTATATGAGAAGAAGCTCTTCGGATCTACTCCGGCTTCATTGGCAATTTTTTCCGGGTGCAGCAGAGAGGTTGATAGCGCAATACATTTAACGGTAGTAACCCCTAAAATGGAAACTGCTTGCTGCACTGTTTTTATCTCCGCCATACGATGGTAAAAAGGAGAATTAGCCATTTTCAAAATTTTACCCGTCAGGGACGGATCCTTTAGAATAATTTTTGACAGAGATTCAGCCGAATAATCTTCTTTGCCCAGCTCCTCAATAACTTCCATCAAAGCCTGCGGCAATGAGAGAAGGTTTCCATTGTTCTTGATATGTTCGATAATTGGTACTTTGTCCATGATATATTCCTTCATAGTAAAGCGTATAGTTATGTTATCGGAAAACTAATTCACAGCTTTATAA
>JAJRZL010000078.1 GCA_024275255.1 Candidatus Zixiibacteriota bacterium
ATCTCGAGCAGGGAATAAAAATGCTGTCGCAATCGCTCGGTAATCGGTCCGGTTGGAAGTTTATGCTGTTTCGTTTTATTACGGATGTTCGATACTCCCAGTACAAGCTTTAATGAGCTCGAGAGAAAGACTTCATCAGACTTTACCAGTCCGGTCAAACGGCAATTTTTTTCCTGTACCGTCAGCCCGATTTTTTTTGCCTCCCGCATAACTATCCGTCGGGTGACTCCCTCAAGGCAACCGGCAGAAAGCGGGGGGGTATAGATCGTTTCTTTACGGACCCAGAAGATATTAGCAGAGGTGAGCTCCGCAATAAATCCCCGCTGGTTTAATAATAACGCATCATCACATCCTTTATCTTTCGCTTGTTTCAATGCTGCCGCGTGAATACCATACGATAATGTTTTTATCCTGCGAAAGATAGAGTCATGGTCCACGCGGTACCCGGAAACATGGAGCCTGAACGGGTCAGTCGGCATCTCGTGAGGGGAAGCACTCAATATCACCTGTGGTTTTCCCTGTTCCCCGACCCATCGGGCAGCCTCCCCACTGGTGACGGTAAGGCGCAGTTTTTTTATTCGGCTGGGATGTTTCCTGACTGTTTTCACCATCCAGTCAATCAGTTTGTTGGGAGTGGCAGGAATCTTCAGCCCTATTATCTTTGCCCCGCGATATAAGCGTTGTAAATGCTGATCAGCAAAGATAACCCGGTCATCAACCGCTAAAAAAGTCTCAAACAATCCTTCCCCATAAAGGAGGGAATTATCAAACACCGATATGTTATCCTGTCCTCTTCGGACAACACGACCGTTTATCGTGGTAACTGTTTTTACTCTCACAATCCCAATTCTTTTTTTATTACGTTCTTACATGTACGCCAAGCGCACGAAAGAGGTTTCGAGCTTTCAACCGCATTTCATTATATTCTGCGACCGGGTCGCTGTCAGCAACAATTCCTCCTCCGGCATGAACATGATACACCCCATTGGCATGAGTCATGGTTCGGATTGCTATATTAAAATCCGCTGTCTCCTTGTACACATATCCAATACAACCGGTATAGACAAACCGGGGAAGCTGTTCCAATTCGTTGATAATTTCAATCGCCCGCAGTTTTGGCGCTCCGGTAATCGAGCCGCCGGGTAAAAGTGCGCAGATTATATCTGATATTGATACATCTTCCCGCAGTTGCGCGCTGATATCGCTTACCAGATGAATCAGTGAAGAATATACCTGCGGTGAGAACAGCGTATCAACAGTGACCGACCCGGTGCGGGCAATTTTCCCAAGGTCATTACGCATCAGGTCAACAATCATCAACAGCTCGGCTTTGTCCTTCTCGGAGTTCAGCAGCTTTTCAAGATTTTGCTGTTGCTCCGTCAGAGTATTACCACGAGAGATTGTTCCTTTAATGGGACCGGTAGAAATGTTTTTACCATGTGTTAGAAACATCCGTTCGGGAGAGGAGGAAATAATCTGGTAGTCACCAAAATTGAGATACGCGCCATAGGGAGCCGGGTTCAATCGGCGGAGTTCCATGTAAACCGACAGGGGATTGCGACGGGAAGCAACATCGAAACGTGTTGTGTAATTTGCCTGATAGATATCGCCTTCATGGATATATCGCTTTATGCGGTTGACACGCTCAATATATTCCTGTTGTGATATAGTCGGGATGATACGAGGGGTATCTTCAGGGAGCCGACTTTTTTTATCAACGGCAGTAGTGTCATACATATCCCCTCTCTGCTTATGAGTAAAACGCAAAACGGAATTGTAAAAAAGAAAACGAGCTGACGGGAAAGGTACTTGCTGGATGTTACCTGATGACTGTTGCAGGAACATCAACCCGGCTTCATACCCGATATATCCTGCTGAAAAGTGTTCGCCCTCATTCCATTTACGATTCAGGATACCAAGAAAATAACTACCGGGTTTACACTCTTTCGTTCCATCCGGAAAACGAACAATCGTTTGATTGTTTTCCAGAGCAATATCAAGTATCGGTTCACCGGCAATAAATGAGTACCGTCCCCTGTCACCAAAGGTGAGCGATGAATCAAGCCATATCGCTCCCCGTTTTGCTGCTATGGCAGGAAAGAGTTGTTCGGGCAGTTCCTGTTTTTCTGTTACAACAACTGTTCCTGCTGGCTTGTTGATATTTTCAACCGGGGGCAGTTTATCCATACGGTGCTTTCCAGCTAATACTCGCCTACCATAAAAAATAGGCAAATAAGAAACCTTTCATCTGGTGAAACTACGGATAATAATTCCCCTGTCAAGCAAAGCTGTCGATTGACTTTCTGGTTTTCTCTCTGTTTCTTCAGGGAATGGAAGCCGTCAAGCTGTTGATTGTCTTTGCCCTGATTGTCCTCGCGCTACGGCGAAAAGTCTCGGTGGGTGTAACATTGTTTGGAGCCGGCGTAGTTACTGCCCTGCTCTATCTGATGGCGCCATCGGCAATGTTGCAGGGATACTGGGACTTACTCAAATCAAAACGGTTTATTTCGCTCACTTCGGTTATTGTTCTGATAACGACCCTGGGACAACTTCTCAAAGAGCTTAAATCACTGGAGCAACTGACCACTGTCGTCAAGGAACTCCCGGGAGGAAATAAGACCGCCGTGGCGGTTTTACCGGCTCTGGTCGGGTTGATGCCCATGCCGGGCGGGGCGCTTCTCTCGGCTCCGCTGGTGGGCAATGTACTGCCGGAATCGCAATATCCCGCCGAATTTCGCACCGCCAGTAACTACTGGTTCCGGCATGTAGTGGAGTTTTTCTGGCCCATCTACCCGGGTATCATTCTTACTGAAGCAATTACCGGGTTGCCTATCGGGAGTGTTTCCCTGATGCAACTGCCTTTGGCATTATTCATGCTCAGTTTTGGAATTATCTTTTACCTTCGGAACATCGCCAATGATGCCGTCCATCAAACTCATCTCTGGCGGGCATTTTGGGGGATTTTGAAAGCAATCTGGCCCATTCCGCTTGCTATTGCCATATATGGTATTTTCAAACTGGAACTGGCAATAGCGGTACTTATTGCCCTGGTTATTCTTATCGCGATAAAACGACCGGACAAGGAGAAACTGTTCAGTGCCCTGAAAAAAGGGTTCTCGTATAAACTCATTTTTCTTGTATTTGGCACCCTGTCGTTTCAAACCGCCCTTGAACTATCCGGGGCAATTTCCGCCATTCCCAAGGTAACCATGCACTACAACCTGCCACCGGAATTAGTCATTTTCCTGGTTTGTTTCACGGCTGGTTTGCTTACCGGGATGGTGGCTGCTTTTGTTGCCATGGGGTACTCCATTCTTGCCAGTTTCTTATACTTGAACGGTATTGAACCCAATTATATTTTCATGGCATACCTCTCCGGGTATCTCGGCATGATTCTTTCTCCATCGCATCTCTGCCTTATCCTGACCAACGAATATTTCAACAGCGACCTGCTCAAAGTATATCGTAAAATTGCCATCCCAGTCAGTTTGATGGCATTATTCGGCATTCTTACTTACCTGAGCCACTGGGCAGATTTGTTCAAACCATAGTAAACAGTTCTTTTTCTCATTTATTTTTTGTTGATACCCATATCAACACTAATCAATTTGCCGTCATGCAATATCAACCGCTGCCACGACTTGACATTGTATCGGATGACACTGCCAATATCCGAAATTACCTGTTGCCCTTTTGCCGTCTCAAACCGGGCGATATCTGGTATGACCCGGAAGGTCGACACCTGGTTGCCTGTGGTGATGCCGTCGATACTGCTTTTATCCGTAAACTGTTTCCCGATTCTCCCGCTGAGCTTGCCATTCAGGACCCTCCGTATAACCTGGCAGTTTTTGCCAAACGTTCTGTCTCCGAGTTCATTCACTGGTGCCGTAAATGGGTGTATAACAGTTTCGACATCCTTTCGGATAATGCCGCTTTTTATGTCTGGCTGGGAGCCGATCAGAATAATCACTTCCAACCGTTACCGCAATTCATGGCAATGATGGCTGAAACGCCGTTTAAGTCGCGGTCTTTTATTACTATGCGTAACCAACGAGGTTACGGCACACAAAAAAACTGGATGGCAGTTCGTCAGGAGTTGCTCTACTACGAAAAAGGAAAACCACCCTTTACCGTGCAATATACGGATATACCGAAAATCCTTCGCGGGTACTACCGTATGGTCAGGGGGAAACGAACTGAAAATATCGAACGCAGCCTTGCCCCGACTATCCGCCCGGGGAATGTATGGGTGGATGTGCAACAGGTTTTTTACCGTATGGAAGAAAATGTGAACGGCTGTTATGCTCAAAAGCCGTTGAAAGCCATTGAGCGTATTATCCAGGCATCATCGGCTGAAGGAGCAACAGTAACGGACTTTTTTGCCCATGCAGGGACAACTCTCATCGCCTGTGAACGTACCGGAAGAAAATGCGTGACCTTTGATATAGACCCGTTATTTGCAGAAATCACTATCCGCAGACTGGAACAATACCGGGCAACCGGAAAAGCAGGCTGGCAGCGGAGCAATCCTTTTGAAAAAGAGTTAAGGAATTACCATGGATACATCCTTGAACAATCAGCATAAGGGACCGGCAGTTCGCAATATGGCAGCCGACTACCGGTCAATACAAGAAAACGGCAACAAACAGGCAGCAGACACCATGACAGCAATAACCGGAACTATGCTCCTTCTGCAGGATAATGATTCCCTCGATGAACAGATAACAAAACACAAGGCAACTATTCTGGCAACACAAGCTGAATTTGGTTATACGCACGATATCGAAACTCTTTTCTCCAAACTTCACTATGCCGGTATTTCCTGTGTTATCGCAAGACGAGTCAGCAGAGCCTTTTATCGGTATGCAATCAACCGTGGGCTGGCTGTCGTGGAAACGGAACTCCCTATGACGGTCAACAGCAACGAATCTGCTACCGTACGTTTGGATAAAGGATGTGTCACTATCAGTACGACTGAGCTGTCGTTTCCTCCATACCCGGAATATGTACAGCGGATAATTGAATCCGGTAGTATTCTGAAAGCGGTTAAAAAAGAGTTGGGACGAAAAGATTCCTGAGGAGTTATCCCTTCTAACTTCCCGTATTGTTACTTCTTCCTTGATTTGTATCGCTCCGGCATTTATTATGCATATAGCAAGTTATGCCGGAAAATACACTGACAAAATCGAATGATACAGAGCGAACCCTTCATCTGCGTGACGGGCGGGCGTTGTTGCTGGCACGACCCTTGGTGATGGGTGTGCTAAATGTCACCCCGGACTCATTCTCCGATGGCGGGCAGTTTCTCTTTGTTGAGAAAGCAGTCGAACGAGCTTTACAAATGGAAATGGAAGGGGCGGATATTATTGATATCGGGGGGGAATCGAGCCGACCCGGCGCAGAGCCGATTGATGCTTCCGAAGAGAAAAAACGGGTACTGCCGGTTATTGAAGCGCTTCGGCAACAGTCACAAATTCCGATTTCAATTGATACCTGCAAGGCGACAACTGCCAAAGCTGCAATTGATGCCGGGGCGGATATTATCAACGACATTTCCGCTTTACGGTTCGACCCCGATATGGCTCCTGTGGCTGTCTCAAGCAATGTGCCCGTGATTCTCATGCACATGCTGGGGACTCCTCGTGATATGCAGCTCAACCCGACTTATGAGAACTGTGTAAAAGAAATAGTCATGTTTTTCAGAGAACGGATTGCATTTTGTAAACAAATCGGTATTGATGAAAACAAGTTGATTCTTGATCCGGGCATCGGCTTTGGGAAACGACTGGAAGACAACCTTGATATTCTTGCTCACATTGAACAGTTCAAATCACTGGGTGTACCCATATTGGTGGGAGCTTCCAGAAAATCATTCATCAATATGCTGCATCCCCGGCAAAAGACCCCAACCAGGCGTATCGGTGGTTCTCTGTCGGCAGCCATCATGGCATTGAGCAACGGTGCCGATATAATCAGAGTCCACGATGTTGAAGAAACGGTGGAAGCGCTGGCGGTTTATCGAGCAATTAAGGATAGGACATGACCCTCTTTACCTACGATTTCATACGGTTCGGACTGAAGGATTTATTCGATGTTATCCTGGTATCGTTTATCATCTATCAGGCATTTAAGCTGGTAAAAGGTACTCGCTCGGCACAGATTATTGTCGGGTTGGCGTTTATCACCGGGGTTGCGTTTATTGCCTACTGGCTGCAACTGGAAGGGTTGACCTGGCTCTTTTCCAAGCTGGCGACTTTCGGACTTATTGTCCTGGTCATTGTTTTTCAACCGGAGTTGCGAAGTGTTCTCGCCCACTTAGGGCAAAGCCGGCTGCTGCGGCGGTTTGTTATGTTGGAACGGCGGAAATCACTCGAAGAGGTTTCGCGGGCGGCAATCCGTTTGTCGGAAATCGGGTGCGGAGCGCTTATTGTTATTGAACGACGAACCGGACTCCGCAACTTTGCCGAGACCGGGAAAACAATGAATGCCGAACTGTCCTCGGAACTGCTCGTTACGTTATTTACTCCATACACTCCCTTGCATGATGGAGCAGTGATTGTTTCCGGTGAGTATATCACCGCCGCTGCCGCTTCGCTTCCGCTTACTACCAACCCACGCTACCGCAAACTGTACGGGATGCGTCATAAAGCTGCTATCGGTGTTTCCGAAGTATCCGATGCCGTGGTGGTGGTAGTCTCAGAAGAAACCAGCGAGATTTCCATTGCCTATAACGGCGAGTTAATAACCGGTATCAACAAAACCGAATTTCGGGATATACTGGCAAAATATCTCGAGAAGTAAGTTTACCTGAAAAATGAAATTTTTTCTTTCACCCGCTTTAGGGGCGTGTTGAAAAAGTGAGTTGTTGAAGTCATACTTCGACTCCGCTCAGTATGACTTATTGAGTGATAATATGTCTTATGTCATTCTGATAATATGTTTCATGTCACCCTGACAATCTATCTCAGGACACCTTGACAATATGTTTCATGTCACCCTGACAATATATTTCGTGTCACCCTGAGCGGAGTCGAAGGGTGAATGATAGAGCATACAGTTTTTTTCAACTCACCTGCAAGTTGTGAGCCTTACCCTGAAATCGTTCAGAACGCTAACATTTATAAATACAGTAGAAGATTAAATGAATTTCCAGAAGTTTTTTGTTGAATAATTTCTTAATCTATGGTTTTTGTTTGAAGACAGGGTGGAGCATTGGTATCCTACCTTACTTTGTTTGAAAAGTTTAACTTGGAGAATGGGGATTTCAGACACGATTGGAGTCCACTATATAGAAACATAACTTTTTCTTTGAAAGGAGGTCTGCTAAAGTGTTAGTCAGATTTATATTCACTATGTGTGCCTTAGCAATCATAATGATTAGCGCATGTAGTGACAGCTCGACAGATTCAAATGAGAATACTGATACCGACAATAGTACCATCCCCGTGGAAGGACTGGTTGCGAAGTATTCTTTTTCCGGAAATGCAAACGATGAAAGTAGTAATGCCAATCATGGTACTGTCTATGGTGCAACCCTCGTAGCTGATCGTTACGGCAGACCTGACAGTGCCTATAGTTTTGATGGAATCAACGACTCGATTTCGTTCCCGGCTATACCGTTAGCCGTTGACAATCAGGTTACAGTGTCACTTTCGGTTAAGATCGAAGAATCATCACCTCTTAAGTATTTTGTGATGTGCAATGATTTTGGCATTTGGCAACAAGATGATTCTCTTGGGATTGCTATTTCTGTGCCACTAACAAAGAGCGCCAGGGGGCAATTTACTCTAAATACATGGACTCATTTTGCGGGAACATACAATGGCGACACTATCAAATGTTATCTCGACGGCAATTTGGTTGATGAAGTAAGTTGGCCCGGTTCCCTTTCCAATTCTGGCAGAAACCTTGTTTTGGGGTTCTTTAATAGCGTATTCTGGGCAGGGACGATAGACGACATAAGAATTTACTCTCGTGAGTTACCTCAACCCGCAATTGATTCGTTGTTTAATGAATAATGTTGTCATTGTAACGCACAGGATGTATTTTACAAAAGACTGACTCGCAGAGTAAGTCTTCTGCTTTCATGAAGTTGCTCATCCCCTGGGGATATTGAACCCGGGGGATGAAAACTATATGGACAATATTTCTTCTTCTTTTTCTCGCTCTCCTGTTTTTGTTGACTCATCGTTTGAAAATGAGATATCCTCTATATTGTAACGGTGTAGTACCGATGAAACGTGTTAAAAAATCCTGTATATACCTTCGAGTTGCAGATATTTATTCGAATGGTATAGAAAGGATA
>JAJRZL010000079.1 GCA_024275255.1 Candidatus Zixiibacteriota bacterium
AACGATAATATCAAACAGTTCGTTTCCAATTATCAATGATAGTTACTTTGTCGGTTTAATGATATGAAAATTGGTACATACCTGCCTGTTTTTTTGTTTGTTATTAAAACAGGATAATTTACATTTCATGTCATTATGAAATATGCAGTACATACACCTTATACCCCCATGCAAAAACTGCGGGGAGCGATAGGTGCCCTGGTTTCTATCATCTTGTTGGGAACCCTCTTTTTTATCGTATTTGAAGAGATGCCGTTTCTTGATGCCCTTTATATGACTGTCATTACTATCTCGACAGTTGGGTATGGGGAAGTACAACCGCTGCATTTGTATGGGAAAGTATTTGTTATTACATTGATACTCGCAAGTCTTGCTATTGGAGCTTTTTTAGCATCAGTAATAGGGCAGTTGGCTCTTGAAGGACAGTTGCAGGCGATATTCGGAAGGAAAAAAATGGAAAATAAAATCCGGAAGCTAAAAAATCATATTATCATAGCCGGATATGGCAGAGTAGGTCGTCAGGTGGCTCAGGAATTTCAGAAGAAGAGAGTGCCGTATGTTGTTATAGAGGCGGAAGAGCAGGCAGTCAGGCAACTCATTGATGAAGGTATCCTGTTTGTAGAGGGAAATGCTACTGACGATGAAGTACTGCGTAAAGCCGGTATTGAAACAGCCGGAACCCTGGTCTCAACGTTGCCTGATGAAGCCCATAATGTTTACCTCACTCTGACTGCCCGGGATATAAACAAAAACCTTAAAATCATTGCGCGGGCTGATTTCGACGACGGAGAGAAAAAACTGGTTCGTGCCGGCGCTGATCATGTCGTTTCTCCTCATATTCTCGGTGGTCAACGCATGGCGCTGGCTTCATTGCGTCCCAATGTCGTAGATTTTATGCAGATGACCGCCTTGGGGGAGGAAGGACTCTCAATTGAGGAAGTAGTTATTCCCTCCGGATGTAAACTGAGCGGCTTGACGTTGGTGGAATCGAAGCTCAAGCAGGAATATGGTGTTACCATTGTCGGGATTAAACAGTCTGAACACCGCATGATAATTACTCCCGGACCGAATACGGTATTAAACGAAGGGGATGTGCTGGTTATCATCGGACCTACCGAAAAACTCGAACAACTGACAAAAGACCTGGGATAACTATCAGTAAAAGCCCTGTGAACATTTATATCTGCTATATCTGCCGGGAAGATATATTTATTCCTCCCCTGTCGAATCAAGTTTGACTCAGTCAGTGGAATACTGTTTCTTGTTTCTATGATTGAAAAAATCAAGAGAACAATTCAACAATACGACTTACTTCACCCCGGAGATGCAGTACTTATCGGGTTGTCCGGAGGTCCTGATTCGGTAGCACTGACTCATGTGTTGCATACCTTGCGGCCGGGTATGAACCTTCGCCTTGGGGCAGTCTATATTAATCATGGTATTCGCAAACGTGCAGCTAAAAAAGAGGAGCAATTTTGCCGTCAGTTATGTGATACCCTTGCTATTGACTTGATTCTGATCCGTGAAGACATTCCAGCTCTGGCTGCTCAGGAGATGAAAGGGCTGGAAGAAACAGCCCGGGATTTTCGTTACCGGATATTTGCCGAACTTGCCGAAAAAGACAACTACAACCGCGTGGCTACCGGTCACCATGCCGACGACCAGTCGGAAACGATTTTGTATCGTATTTTGCGGGGAACTGGAAGACCGGGATTGCTTGGTATTCCAGCCAAACGGGGGAATATTATCAGACCCCTGCTGGAGGTTACCCGTCAGGAAATTTTCGATTACCTTGAGCAAAAACACCTGTCCTACTGTACCGATGAATCTAATAAGGATATCAGTTTCAAACGCAACTATATCCGCCACAAACTGCTAAAAGATATTCGTAGGGAAATAAATCCTTCTGTCGATATTGCATTAAGAAATCTTGCCGATTTATTATATGAGGAGGAGCAATATCTTGATTCTGTGGTACAAAAAGCGGTAAAAAAAACCGTTACCTGTTCGCCTGGCGGGAAAATAGAGCTTGCTCTGAAACATTTTTTCCGTTATGATAAATGGCTTCGGCGCCGATTGTTAAGGTATTGCCTGACAGAAGCTTCAGGAGGTGAAATCGTACCGTATCGAGAGACCGTGGATTATCTCGATGCGGCTTGTTTGCAAAAGAAAGTTAACCTTTCATTACGGGGATTGGTTCAAGCGGTTCGTGTGGACGATACCCTGGTTCTGTTTGGAAAACGGGTGTCATCGTATGATGTGGAGTTGATAGTAGGCAGAAAAGTAGCAATTCCCGGATTAAGGTTATATATACAAACCAAAGAGATTGATTGGACCGGAAAAACGCTTGAGATACAAAGACGGTCATCAAGGATAGTGGTGGATGCTCAAAAAGTGTATTTGCCGTTAGTAGTGCGGAATATTCGTCCCGGTGACCGGTTCCGACCGTTGGGAATGCGCGGAAGTAAAAAGGTAGGAAATTATTTGACTGACAGGAAAGTGCCGACAGTATGGCGCGATGAAATACCGGTCGTATGTGATAAAAAAGGTATCGTGTGGTTGGTCGGTTATGAAATAGCCGACCGTGTGAAAGTGGATAGCAATACAAGAAAGGTTGTTACCCTTGAGTGTCGTAAGCAAAGAACGGGCAAACGCCAAGCCGTTTGAGCTGTTACTCAATCAGCAGCAGATATCCCGACGGATAGCCCAGTTGGGGAAAGAGATAAGCCATGATTATGCACATTCCACCCCTGTTGTGGTTGGTGTGTTAAAGGGGTGTGTTGTCTTTTTAGCCGATTTAATCCGTCATATTAAGCTTCCGATGGAACTGGAGTTTGTCTCTGCAGCTTCGTATCGTCATGGAAAAACCCAGGAAAAAGAAATCCGCTTGAGCAGTGAACTGCCGATTTCCATCAAGGGACGTGATGTCTTGATAGTTGAAGGTGTCGTGGATTCAGGACGGACAGTTGCCGCTATCTTAAAAGAATTCAAGAAAATGGAACCTGCTTCTATGGAGATTGTTACGCTGATTGATAAACCCGGCAGTCACCGGAAGAAGCTAAGTATTAAATACAAGGGATTTACTGTTGGTAATGAATTTCTCATAGGGTACGGGCTCGACAATACACAAAAATATCGAAATCTCCCCTTTATTGGAAAAATGATTGATGATTAATTACCAATATGATACCGATTATAATGAATATCTAACCTTTTTTTCTGTATAAGTGTGTAAAAACGGGAAAATAAAACTGGAGTATAAGTGTCAAAGTTAGACGACAAAAACCCTTTTATGCGTAGGAAAGATAAAGGCGAACCCTCAAAAGAACCCGGAAACTGGAAAAGCACCGGACGGTCGTTAATTTTCTGGTTTGCTCTGTTTCTTGTTGTCTTTGTAGCATACAGCTATATGAGCGCCCTGAATGAAGAGCGGGCGGAAATTACATTCTCCGAACTGCTTGAACAAGTGGATAGTGGTAATGTAACAGAGGTTACGTTCAAAGAACGGGAAGTTGAAGGGCGTCTCCGGGAAGCAAAATCGTTTCCATCGGTCAGTGGCGGAAAGACATTCACGAAGTTCAAATCTCGTATTCCTTTTCCTGATGTCAACTATGAACTGGTCAACCGTATGGAAAAGCATAACGTACAAATAGTCGCCAAAACTGAAAGTGCGTTTTTCTCATATTTATTGGCTGCTGCTCCGTGGATTATCCTTATCTTTTTCTGGCTGTTTTTTATCCGGCAGATGCAGTCGGGTGGAGGACCCAAGGGACTGTTCTCTTTTGGCAAAAGTAAGGCGAAACTGCTTACTGATGAACGTCCCAAGGTAACCTTCGATGACGTTGCAGGGGTTGAAGAGGCGAAAGAGGAATTAAAAGAAATAATCGAGTTTCTGCGTGAACCGGGGAAATTCCAGAAGTTAGGTGGAAAAATCCCCAAGGGTGTTCTTTTGCTCGGTTCTCCCGGAACCGGTAAAACTTTATTAGCCCGTGCGGTTGCCGGTGAAGCGGGAGTGCCGTTCTTTTCCATGTCCGGTTCGGATTTCGTCGAGATGTTTGTCGGAGTCGGTGCCAGCCGGGTCCGGGACCTCTTTGAACAGGGCAAACGAAACGCCCCCTGTATTATTTTCATCGATGAAATTGATGCCGTCGGTCGTCATCGTGGCGCCGGTCTTGGCGGCGGGCATGATGAACGGGAACAGACTTTGAATCAGTTACTGGTTGAAATGGATGGTTTCGAATCCAACGAGGGGGTCATCCTGCTTGCAGCCACCAACCGCCCCGATGTGCTCGATCCGGCGTTGTTGCGCCCGGGTCGTTTTGACCGACAGGTTGTAGTACCCAACCCCGATGTCCGGGGTCGTGAGGGGATTCTTAAAGTCCATGCCCGGAAAATAAAACTTGCCGAGGATGTTGACCTTGCGGTATTGGCACGAGGGACACCCGGTATGTCCGGAGCGGACTTAGCCAACGTGGTCAACGAGGCTGCCTTACTGGCTTCTCGGAAGAACCATGATGCCGTGACGATGGAAGATTTCGAGGAAGCAAAAGATAAAGTTATGATGGGTTCCGCTCGGAAGTCGCTTGTCATCACTGATGAAGAAAAAGAGATAATCGCCTACCATGAATCCGGGCATACGCTGGTGGCGAAATTCCTTCCGAAAGCAGACCCGGTTTACAAAGTGTCTATTATTCCGCGTGGCATGGCGTTGGGAGTTACCCAGTCGCTGCCGGTTGATGAAAAACATACGCATTGCAAGGAGTACCTCGAAGCAACCCTTACCGTACTTATGGGGGGGCGTGTCGCCGAATTGATTGTGTTCAACCAGCTTGATACCGGAGCGGGAAACGATCTTGAACGAGCAACGAAACTGGCGCGCAAGATGGTTTGTAACTGGGGAATGTCCGAGAAACTCGGTCCGGTTACCCTCGGTCGCACGGAAGAGCATATCTTTCTTGGGAAAGAAATGGTTCAGCAGAAGGATTACTCGGAGAAAACCGCAGAGTTAATCGATACAGAAGTAAGAGGGTTGATAGAAAAAGCCGAGGAACGAGCCAACGCTATCCTGACTGAAAACCTCGATAAACTCCATAAACTGGCAAAAGCGCTTCTCGAAAAAGAAGTGATTGACAGTAACGAGGTAGATGTCATAATCGGTCGCACCCCGGGTGACAAGGAAGAAGTTGAGCCGCCAACCCCATCTCCAAAGGCATAAGAAATATTCAGCATAAGGCAGAGTGGATATGAAACTCTGCCTTTTGTGTTTTTACGGGATATTTACCTTTGATTAGTATGAAAATGGGTAGTACGTCTTTCGGGTCCGTTTGCTGTTTTTCTTCACGCTATTCACTGTCTCTGGTTGAGACTCCTTTAGTCAAACACAGGGCACCTGCCATGCATTACTGGGTTTCATTATTTTATAATGGTACTGTGTCTGTTGGAACGGAAACCCGATAAACTTTATATGATTATAAGTTGCCTGTCGTAACAGTATTTGTTACAATCAGAATACGGGTAACAGGTCAAAGGACATAACCTCCAAAGTAACCGGGTTGGAGTCGATGAAAGTGCTGTTGGAAAACTTCTGGCTGAAAGTGATTGCCCTGTTGATAGGGTTTTTACTTTGGTTTCATGTGGCGACAGAAAAAATTTATAAACATGAGATACAATTACCGGTTACTGAAATTGTCCTTGGTGATTCCCTGACACTTGTCGATAACCCGCCGGATTCGCTGGTTGTTCTTGTTTCGGCATCGGGGAAACAGCTTCTCCGAAGCAAGTGGCGTCAGCGTGGAATTCGCATAAACGCTACCCAGTTTCGGGCAGGACGACATGTTATTAATTTTACAACGGAAAATGTATCCCTGGTCGGGGCGCCTACTGATATCCAGCTTGAAGAAGTTGTTTCACCTACTTCCATGTCGTTTTTAATTGACCATATAACAGAAAAACAAGTTGATGTAATAGTAGATTTGGTTACTGAAAGAGATGAGGGTTTTGCCGTGAGCAGAGTATCAAACCCTGTCCCGCCGAAAGTAACAGTAATTGGCGCTCGTTCCCTGCTCCATCGACTGAAATCCGTTTCCACGGTTCATAAAGAATTGACCCGGTTAAGAAACAGCCTGACTATTACACTTCCCCTGCTGCCACCCAAAGGGTATAATATTTCCATGATACCGGACTCTGTCACCGTACAAATTGAGGTTGTGCCTGTAAAAACACGCATATTTAAGGATATACCGATTGTCATTTTCAACGCACCGCAGGATAAAGAGATACAGGTGGAGCCGCCTTCTCTCGATATTGAACTGACCGGTCCGCCTGAGGATGTGGATTTACTCAATCGCAATGCCCTGGTGGCATCAGTAAATTATAATAACGTAAAAGTATCGGGATATGCCCCAGTAAAAATAGATTGCCCGTCAAGTTTCAGCGTAAAACGCACTTCTGTTGATTCTGTTCGGGTTGTAATGAGATGATATGCTTACTCTCGGGATAGAAACCTCATGTGATGAAACCTCGGTTGCGGTTGTGGCTGATGGGAAATGGATTCTTTCCAATATTATTTTATCACAGGTAGAGCATAAGAAATTTGGGGGAGTGGTTCCGGAAATAGCCAGCCGAGCTCATCTGAAAACCATTGTTCCGATATACCGTCAGGCATTGCAGGAAGCCTCGATAACTCTTGATGATATTGATATAGTTGCTGCCACTATGGGGCCCGGACTGGTTGGTGCCCTGCTGGTTGGGCTGACCTTTGCCAAGGGGTTAGCCTTTGCTTCCGAAAAACCGTTTGTGGCGGTTAATCATATCGAGGGGCATCTTGCCGCCAATTTGCTCAAACATCATGACCTTGCTGCTCGCCACCTCACTCTCATTATCTCCGGTGGGCACACCATGCTTGTTGAGGTGAAAACATTTGGAGAGTATGAACTTCTCGGTCAGACAAAAGATGATGCGGCGGGGGAAGCGTTTGACAAGGTTGCCAAATTGCTCGATTTAGGGTATCCCGGCGGGGCGCAGCTTGATAAACTGGCACAACAGGGCAACCCCGACTATGTCCGCTTTCCACGGGCGATTATGAAAGACCAGGGATACCAGTTTTCATTTTCCGGGTTGAAAACAGCGGTGGCATTACATATCAAAAAACTTACTCCCGAACAGCTTGATAGGCACAGAGCTGATATTGCCGCTTCATTTCAGGAAGCGGTTGCCGAAGTATTGGTAACAAAAACACTGAAAGCAGCTCAGGAACGAAATATATCTGATGTCACCCTTTCCGGTGGTGTTGCTGCCAACAGCCGTATTCGACAATTGCTTCAGGAACGACTGAAGCAAGCAGGGAAACGACTATTGTACCCTCCAAACGAACTTTGCACCGACAATGCCGCCATGATTGCCGCTGCCGGGTATTACCGGTTTGAAAAAGAAGGAGCAAGCGAGTTTATTGTCAATGCTGTTCCCTACCTGAGGTTGGAATAAAACGTACTGTGAGGGAAAAATGTTAAAACCGCATGAGGATGCCCAGGGACAGGCGATGTATGACACGTTGCATGGTATCCGGGCATTTGAAATTATCGAGCGGGATGATGGGTTTATTGATGTGGGTGCGTTTGGAAAGGACAGTTATCTTGCTGAGTTCAAGGACTGGTCTTCCCAGCAACGGAAAGCTATTCAATATGCCCGGGGGAGAGTACTGGACATCGGATGCGGGGCTGGACGATGTTGTCTGTATTTGCAGAATAAGGGACATGAAGTATTAGGGGTTGATATTTCCCCGATGGCTATTAAAACGTGCCGTGAACGGGGCGTGAAAAACACTCGTATTCTCTCTATCGGACAAATCAGTACCAGGCTGGGAGAATTTGATACGATAATTATGTATGGCAATAATTTTGGATTATTCGGCTCCTTTGAGTATGCCCAGAAGTTATTATGTCGCTTTCATAAGTTGACCAGTGAAAAGGGGAGAATAATTGCCGAGATAGGTGATCCGTACATAACCACATTGCGGGAACACCTGGAATACCATCGTATGAATCGCAAACGGGGACGGATGGCTGGACAGTTGCGATTGCGTGTTCGGTATAAAAACATGAAAACACCGTGGATAGATTATCTCTTCGTTTCACCGGCAGAGCTGAAAAAAATCCTCAAAGGTACCGGCTGGTATCTATACAAAATGTTTCATCCGGGGAAATACACCTATACGGTGGTGATTGATAAGAAGTAATATAACAAGGGGTGAGACAACTTTTATAAGTTGTTTATATGGGGGCTATTTTATCCTCTTTTTGTGTGGAACTCTCTTTTTTTATTTGACATTTTTCTGTAAACATCGCACTTTACTACTGTAATGCCGCCTGCGATTCATTCTCTATTGTTCCAGCGGCTTGACATGACATTCTTGATCTGCTACGCAGCCGGTTACATCAATACAGTATGAACAAAAAGATATACATACGTATTTTCACCATTAACCTTTGAGGAGGTAGTATGCGTATTACTCTAACCGTCTTGCTGTTACTTGTCGTAGCAGTATCGCTTGGCGTGGCAAGTGAGAAATTTGTACGCGTTGAGCAGCATTTGGATCTTCCCTCGTTTGTCGGTTGGGACAATGCGAGGATTATTGTTGTTCTGAAGAACGACATCGCTGTCAATCATGCACGGGATAAGATGTCAAGTCAGGCACTTGCTCATTATCCCGGATTCGAACCATTGCTCCAACGTTTTGCAGTTACAAGATCTATGCCGCAATTTGCAGGAGCTGATCGTAAAAAAGGGGGGAACAGGTTAGCTCACTATTACAAAGTGACAATAAGTAAAGGAACAGTTAAAGAGGCAAAAGCCGCGTTTGAGCAAAACCCCAATGTTGACCATGTGGAGTTAATAGGTCTTCATACAGTACTGGCAACTCCCAATGATACCTATTATGACAATCCTCCTCCGGATTATCCGTATGACCAATGGCATTACTGGGACACAAAAGGTATTGATGCCGACCTGGCATGGGATTCCAACAGTGGCGATGCCACAGTGGTGGTTGGTATTCTCGATTCGGGAACCCGTTATTTCCACATTGATATAGGCGGAAACAGCGCTCCCTGGGGACCTGATAATCCTTTTGACGGTGGCAATATTTTCATCAACCCGGGTGAGACACCGGGTGATGGAATCGATAACGACGGTAATGGATATGTCGATGATGTGATTGGTTACGATTTTGTTGAGTCAACTGATTTGTATGTTGGCGTTTCCTGTATTGATCAGGACTGTGGCGGAAAAGATAATGACCCTGATGATGGTGATGGTCATGGAACTCATACCGCCGGAACAGTTGGGGCTATTACGAATAATGCCCGCCAGGTTGCCGGTGTCGCTGGTGGTTTTAGTGATGGAACCACATCAGGTGTCGGTAATGGGGTGAAGATTGTGCCTTGTCGTATAGGCTTCCATGCGAAGTATCGTGGTCAACCGACAGGTATTGTTGATATGTCTGCTGCTGCCGAAGCAATGTATTACCTGGCTGATTTAGTTGATGCCGGAGTCAATGTTGCTGCTATCAATTGCTCTTGGGGTTCATCTAATTCAGGTGGTTTGGGTGCTGCTGTTGATTATTTGCTCTCTCGTGATGTTGTTATTGTTGTCGCTGCCGGTAACAGTAATGCAGACAGTCCTTCCTATCTGAGCAGTCGCGGTGATTGTTTGGATGTTGCTGCTACCGATAGAAATGGTAACGGTGCTTCATTCACTAACTATGGCTCCTGGGTTGATGTTGCTGCCCCGGGTGTTGATATCCTGAGTACCTACCGTAATCCTGATGATCCCGATCCCAATGCAAACTACATTGCTGTCCTCGATGGTACATCCATGTCTGCTCCGCATGTAGCAGGTATTGTCGCTTTGCTGGAATCATGCAATCCGGCGTTATCAGGACCGGACAAGATGAACTTAATTGTTAATAATACAACACCATACACAGACTCTCGTGACCTCGGGTCCGGTATCGCGAATGCATACCTTGCACTTACTGCCGCGAACTGTGCCCAATGTAATGAAACGACCCCGGTAGCTGATTTCAGTGGCTCGCCGATCAGTGGTGATGCTCCCCTCACAGTCAGCTTTACTGATTTGTCCGCGAATAATCCTGATAGCTGGTCCTGGGATTTTGGTGATGGTGGCACTTCTACTGCACAGAATCCAAGCTATACGTATAATACGGCTGGAACATATACAGTCACGCTTACGGCGAGTAATTGCGCCGGCTCAGATGTAGTAACAAAGGTTGACTATATTACTGTTAGTGAACCACCGTGTACGGAGACTACCCCGGTGGCTGATTTCAGCGGTTCGCCGACCAGTGGTGATGCTCCCCTGACGGTGAGCTTTACTGATTTATCAACCAATAACCCTGATACCTGGTCGTGGGATTTTGGTGATGGTGGCACTTCTACCACGCAGAATCCAAGCTATACGTACAATTCAGCAGGAACCTATACAGTGACTCTTACTGCCGGTAATTGTGCTGGTTCCAATATGGCGACAAAAGTTGATTACATCACCGTTACTCAACCCCAACAGCAGGAAGTGCATGTTGAGAATATTGTTGTAACAAGAGAAAATGCCGGTGGTCCTAATTATATCGGTGTTGCAGATGTAACCGTATATGATCAGAGCGGTCAGCCGGTTTCCGGTGCTACTGTGTATGGTTTCTTTAGTGACCCGAGTAACGATATCGAAACAGGCGTTACCAACAGTTCCGGAGTTGCCACCCTGCAATCTGCCAAAGACCGTACCCCTCCCGCTGATTGGTGTTTTGAAGTGACAGATGTGGTTGCTTCAGGATATACATACAATAGTGCCGCAAATGTGGTTACCAAAGCCTGTGAAAGTGGTTTTGTGTATAGCTTTAATAGTGGAAATTTTGCCCGAACTTCCAAGGAATCGGCAGTTCCAAATTACTTTGGGCTCAGCCAGAATTACCCGAACCCCTTCAACCCCACTACGGAAATCTCGTTTAGTTTGCCGAGTGGCTCTTATGTAGAACTCACTGTTTATAATGTCACTGGTCAGAAAGTAGCCGTATTGGCACATGGGCATTTTGATGCCGGTCAACATACTGTAACCTGGGATGCTTCTGGAGTATCATCAGGCATTTACTTCTATAGGTTGGATACGGAACTGGGTATTGAAACAAAGAAAATGGTACTTCTCAAGTAATGAATTGAGAGGTTCCACGGGAATACAAAAACAGGATTCCCTTCATTTGAGGAAAGGTGCTGATTTCTGTCAGCACCTTTCTTACTAACCGGAAACATTGATAAGTCATTTTTTTACATGGTGGTTATAAATAGAAAACCAAGAATAGCCTGTGCTACTCTTGGTTCTGCAACGTACTTTGCTTAATGAACTTTTACTAAGAGTTGTCTTCGATAGATAGGTACGATCTACCCGTAAACCTCTTTCTCGTTACACTTGCAAACACCGATATTCACCGCACGATATTTCCAGCCGCCTTTGTCAGACTTCACTGCTTTCACATGTTTGACAAATTGAATGGTGCTTTCACATACGGGACAGGTGGCAGTATGTACCTTCTTGCTGGCTTTATCAGCAAAACTCTGTCTTTTTGCCATATTAAAAAATCCTCCAACTATATTCTCGTCATTCTCTGCCGCCTGGAACACACAAAAAAGCCATCGGTTCCAAAATTTTCGGCGATCGGTAATATACAAGAAATGTCGGTAAACGCAAGATTTCTTTATATCATAATATATTTCTGTTTGTATGGGATTAGAAACAGCAGTTTTCCTGATGTTTCCTGCCTTTTCACTTTATAAACCATTTGCGGGCACGTATATTTTACTATGTAAAAAGGCATGATATATGGCTGATTCAATAAAATTAGAAAAAATAATCCATCGGGGGAGAAATGTAGCCTTGGAGCTGTCATCGCTGGCACATCCCCTCATAATCAGTGAGGAGTTGGTTCATAAACATCGGCTGGTGGAAGGTATTGTATTGACCCCGTCGCAGGTGGAAGAGCTTGTTGTTGAAGCTGAACTGCTCCGCTGTGAAGAAACGGCTGCCCGCTTGTTGGCACGTCGACAGCATTCTGCCGGGGAACTTAAAATCAAGTTGAGACAGAGAAGATTTTCCCTCGAAACGATAAATTCGACCCTTGAAAAATATATTCATGCCGGACTGCTCGATGATGCCCGGTATGCCTATGAACTGGCGGAATACATGGTAGATCAGCGCCCCTGTGGTAAATCATACCTCACTGCTTTTCTCCAGCGTAAATATATCGACCGGGCAACTGCCGAACAGGCTGTGGCAGCGGTGTTTACCAACAAGGATGAAACGGAGATTGCCATGACCGCGCTGCGAAGACGATGGCGGGAGTTTGCACAGTTTGAACTTGAAGCTCTTCGACGGAAATCGTATACTTATCTGACCAGCCGGGGGTTTCCCTTTGCGGTGGCAAAAGAAGCCCTGGCACGTATTCTGAATGAAAAAAACGAGGTTACCAAAGATTAAAACTGCTGATATCAGAAAATCGTTTGTTGACTATTTTGTGCGTCACGACCATCGCTTTATCCCATCATCGCCGGTTATCCCGTATGATGACCCCACACTGTTGTTTATCAACGCCGGTATGAACCAGTTCAAGGATGTGTTTACCGGTCAGCGGAAAGTTCCTTATACCCGGGCAACCAATTATCAAAAATGTATCCGTGCCGGGGGAAAACACAATGACCTTGACAATGTCGGGTTTACTGCGCGGCATCATACATTTTTTGAGATGCTCGGTAATTTTTCGTTTGGAGATTATTTCAAGGAAGACGCTATTGCCTATGCCTGGGAATGGATAACAAAAGAGCTGAAACTCCCTGTTGACCGGTTGTATGCCACGGTGTATGAAACCGACGACGAGGCATACGAGCTTTGGGAAAAGATTGCTCCCGAATTAAAGAATGGTCGTATTCTTCGGTTCGGAAAAAAGGATAACTACTGGTCGATGGGTGATATTGGTCCTAACGGACCCTGCAGTGAGATTCATTATGATAAGGGGGAACAGTTCGGCACCGGTCCTGAAGATGTGGTCAACGGCGAGACGGAACGGTTTGTAGAAATCTGGAATCTTGTCTTCATGCAATACGAAACCTTACCGGACGGCAAAACGGTCCCGCTCCCGAAACCTTCGGTAGATACCGGTGCGGGGCTGGAGCGGATTGCTGCCATTATGCAAGGGGTCGACAGTAATTATGAGATAGATGTCTTCAAAAATATCATCACTGCCATTTCAGATATCACACATAGTAATTACAAGGATAATATCAGCTCTCATCATGTTGTCGCCGACCATGTCCGGGCATTAACTTTTGCCATTGCCGATGGTGCTGGGATTTCAAACGAAGGGCAGGGATATGTTCTCCGGCGTATTCTACGTCGCGCCGCACGGCATGGACGACTGCTGGGAATGCACGAACCGTTTATCTATCGACTTGTGCCCGTGGTAGTAAAGGAGATGGGGGATGCCTACCCGGAGATTAAAGAAAAGCAGAGCCATATCGAGCATGTTATTCGGGCAGAGGAAGAATCATTCGGACGAACACTTGAAACCGGTTTGGAGCTGTTTGGAAAAATTGCCGGGAAGGTAAAGCAGTCGGGCAAGGCTATTGTCCCCGGTGAGGATGTATTTCGCTTGTACGATACGTATGGCTTCCCGTATGACCTGACCGAAGTTATGGCACAGGAACAGGGGTTGACTTTGGATAAGGACGGCTTTGACCGGGCTATGGCAAAACAGCGGGAACTATCCAAGGCAGGGAGTTCATTTGCTGCTGCGAGCGGTGAAACAACAGTGTTTGTCGATGAGCTTACGGCACAGGGAGTCTTTGACACCCATCCCACGATATTTGTTCGTGATACACTGCAACTACAATCAACCGTTGTTGCTTGTGCGGGGAAACAGTTTCCCAAGGTGGCAATAGTATTGGATAAAACGCCATTCTATGTTGAAGCTGGCGGGCAGATTGGTGATATCGGGCGTATCTTTACCGACAAGTGGGAATTGAATGTGTTATCAATGTATAATCATCAGGATTGTTACCTCCATGTAGGTGAGATTGTACGGGGAACAGTAGATGATATTCAAGACGGTCAGGAAGTAACCGCCGTAATTGATGCCGAACGCCGCTGGGATATCATGCGCAATCACACCGCCACCCATCTCACCCATGCCGCTTTGCGTAAGGTACTGGGAGAACATATCAAGCAGTCCGGTTCGTACGTCGGACC
>JAJRZL010000080.1 GCA_024275255.1 Candidatus Zixiibacteriota bacterium
CAAAAGGCGTGTTATACCACGATGTCGGGCATATTCCAGCACATGATATGTCATAAGGTAGTTATCAAGGGCTAACCGGGGATTGACCACCAAATCATGAACGCGGGCATTGGCGGCGAGGTGAATGATGATATCCGGTGTATTGCGTAATTTAACAATTGGTTTCCGTAAATCATGGATGACTGTTTTGCGGTCTGTCTTTTTATCCCATAACGAATGCTTTATATCAAGAGGAATAACATCGTATCCCCGTTTGAATAATTCCAGCACTACCCCGGTTCCGACAGTACCTGATGAACCGGTAACGAGTATTGTTTTCTTTGATGGCATAGTGTTTATCTATATAATTTCAAACCCGGCTTTTTCCCATGAGGAACGGTTCAGCATATTATGATAATCATAGATTAGTTTCTTTTTCACATAACCGGCCACCTGGGATGGTTTCAGGTTCATAAACTGCTTGTGTGCCGTTCCAATAATGACAGCCGATGTCTTATCTATTGCCTGATTGATTGTTGGGTAAGGTGTAATACGAGTAGATTTTACCGTTGAGATGTCTGAAATATACGGATCATAGACCGCTACCTGCGCTCCCTCCTTTACAAGCAGATATCCCAGTTTGAGCGCTTGCGAATCGCGGTAATCATCAACACCGGGTTTGAATGCAAGTCCCAAAAGAGCAATTCGTTTTCCTCGTAGTGAATGTAAATTGCGTTTAAGATGAGCGACAAGATTACGAAGTAAGCGGTCGTTTATTTTCAGTGCAGTACGAGCCGTTTCAAAAGAAAAGGTTTGTTTCATTTCTTTCGAGTTCATCAGCTTGCAATCCTTAGGCAGACAGGAACCGCCAAACCCAAGCCCGGGATTGAAATAATCAAGCCCGATACGCGGATCCAGACCAATCCCGTTTTTAACAGATTCAATGTCGAGCATCTCCTGACGGGCAAACTCGGCTATTTCATGGATAAACGATAAACGATGCGCCAGGTACACATTTGATGCCAGCTTGATTAACTCAGCGGATTTGCAGTCTGTTACGATTATCGGTATTGACGGGTGGTAAATCTTGCGATAAAGACGTAACAACCCGGCTGTATGTCGTTTGTCATCAGCCCCAACAATAATGCGCCACGGTTGAGCCGTATCCTGAAAAGCATATCCTTCCCGGAGAAATTCCGGGTTGACAACCAACCTGATGTTTTTCCCATACCGTGTTTTATCAAGCAGTGCTCGAAACTGTTCCGCAAAACCGATAATATTAGTCGACTTGAGAATAACTGTCAGTGGTGTATTCCGTTTACTACTTCCGAACCAGTCGGCAAGCTGCTGGAAATGATGAAGTTTCATTTTGCCGGTCTGACGGTTGGCGGAATCAATTGCGATAAAGACAAAGTCGGCTCGCTGATATACATGCTGTTCGGGAAGGCAAAACGTCAGGAGTTTACGCTTGAGAACCAGTTGCAATTTTTTTTGCAGCTCAGGTTCGAGGAAATGAAGCTGCCCGCTGTTCAGTTTTGAAATAATCCGGTTATTCTGCTCTACAACGGTAGTGGCATACCCTTTGGTTGCAAAAAACACTGCGGTAGCCAGTCCTACATATCCGGCACCAACAACAAGAATAGACATATTGGTTTTCATCTTGAATACAAGTATACAAACGAGACGGGAAATTGCCA
>JAJRZL010000081.1 GCA_024275255.1 Candidatus Zixiibacteriota bacterium
AGAATCGAACCCGGCACCGGGTAAACATCAGCTCCCGAAACAAATAAATATGCCAGCTCGGGGGAATATTGCTGCTCATCAACCCAATCGGGATTGATAGCCATTACCATCGCTGTTTCATCTGTTCCGGCATGGCCGCCGGCATGACCGAAGAACTCCTCTGTCATAGTATTACAAAGCATCCACCAGTGCACAACAGCGATGTTTGCTTTTCTCTCATGATGGAACTGGTGAGCGATTGTCTTCAGGACAGTGTTGTTGCCGCCATGTCCGTTCATAATGATGATATTCTTAAAACCGGTATCGGCGAGGGAGTCGAGAATATCCCGGACAAATTTCCCGAAAGTATCGGGAGTAATGGTAATACCGCCATTGTAGCGATACAGTGACTTGGTAATCCCGTAGTTGAGAATAGGAGCTACCAGCGCGTCGATACGTTCGGCAATTTCTTCGGCAAGCATATCGGGGATAAGATTATCAGTTCCGATAGGAGCGGAGCCATGTGCTTCAATAGTGCCGACCGGTAGAATAACCGTATCGGTTTTTTCCGGGACAAGCTCCCTGATTGTCAACCAGCTAAGGTGTTGTAGATGTCGTTCCATGATGTTATTCCAGTATTGTCAGGAGACGTTCCATGACAATTTCCGTTTCACGGGCGGTTGTAGTGTCTTCTTCAAAACGCCACTGGTTGATATCACGAACCATGATTTCGACTTCTTCCGGGCTTTCAACGCAATACCAGATTTCCAATTCGGACCATTGCAACCCCTTACTGGTAAAAGCGTCGGAGACCTCGGAATAAATTGACGGAGATTTCCAGTCGAAATTTGCCAGTGGAACCTGGTATTTCTTGGACATACCGATAAGATAATACCGCCCCTCCGGTGTCGGACCAAAGACAGCATCACTCTCTTTTAGCATTTTCAAAGCGCGCTCCATTTTCGAGGTCCGCACAGTGGGGGTACGGCTCCCGATAACCAGGACATGGTTATAGCCGGCTTTGAAACAATCCTGGAACACTCTCTCGATTCGTTTCCCCCAGCGTTCCGATTTCATTTCATGGGTGCTGAATCGATTTTTCAGTGCTGTTGCCAGTTTCCCTGTCAGTTTCTTTTTCAGGTAATTGGAAACAATTTCTACCAGCTTTTTCCTGTCTGGTTTGTCAATATAATACAAGCGGACATCGGTTGACGGAACACCCAGAGAATGATTTATCGTATCCGTGATAAATGCTTGATGGAGAAAGCGAAGCTCATCACCACGAATAGCTCCAAGGTCCAGCGATGAACCATCCTCGAATGGCTCCTGAATACAAATTGCAATGACAGACTTACTCTTTTTTTCTTTTGGCATACAGTTTCATAGCCCATTTAGGGTTATTATGTTGGCATGAATATACTGACACGGGTACAGAGAGTCAATAGCACCGGAGAATAAAAAAACAATTCCAATCGGCAAAGATATTATTGGTTATTTGACCTTTTGCATTTCTGCAATCATGTCTTTTGGTCCGACAACCCCCTGCATGATTCGTTTCACATTTCCTTTTGAATCAAGAAGGAGTGTAGTAGGCAGCGAGTATTGTTTTAATCCGAATCGCTGCATGAAGTCTTTTGTTATCGGCGTCCCGCTTTTTTCCAGTTGTACTTTAATGGCAACAAACCGTTTAGCTTCGTTGGCAACATCAGGGTTCTGGAAAGTCTTTTTATCGAGAACCTTACAATTCGCACACCAGGTCGCCCAGGTATCAATCAGTACCGGCTTGTCTTCAGCCCGCGCTTGTTTGAGTCCGGCATCGAGATCAGTTACCCAGGGAATAAGGGAAGATTCTTTTTGCACTACGCTCGTATTACCGGCAGGTAACCAGTGTGATACCGCCGGGAGAATAAACCCCTGCATAAGCAGACTGCCGATAAGTAAATAGCCACCGAGAGTAAGGGCGATAAAACCAAGGAATTTTTTTAGCCGAAGGAAAAAACCCGATTCCGGCGTTAGCCTGTCAAGCCCTCCTCCGAAGACACCAAATGCCACCAGGACAAAAGCAGTAAGGAGAGCAAGGACTGATGGTGCGATAATCGTACGGAGGAAATACAATGCCATGAGTAACAAGACGAAACCGAAGAATTTTTTTACAGATTCCATCCACCCGCCCGAACCGGGGAGGGCGTTTATTGCTGATGAGAAAGTCCCGACAATAATATAAAGGGTTCCCAAACCGAGTGCGAAAACAAACAACACGAGAAATCCGATAACCGGTGAGCCGCTGGTTGCCACATACAGTAAAATACCCGCTACGAAGGGACCGACACAAGGTGATACCACCAGCGCAGCAACGATTCCAAGAATGATAGAGCCGAGGATACCGCCACCCGATGCTTTTGTCCCCAGTTTTTGTCGCAACGAATTAGGAACCTGTAATTCATATAAACCAAACATGGAAAGAGCAAAGACAACAAAGATAACAGCAATACCGATTACTACCGGGGTACTGGCTAACCATGCCCCGAATACTCCCCCGACAAGCGACACAATCAGCCCCATGATACCATACATAACTGCCATCGAGCCGACATACATCAATGAAAGGAAAAATCCACGACCGATTGAGCGTTGCTGACCGGCGAAAATACTGACAGTAATCGGAATCATGGGATAGGTGCAGGGAGAAAATGATAACAGCAACCCGGTAAGAAATGCCAGCCCCAACGCTATGAAATATCCCCAAATACCATATTCATCAATGAGTTTTTGTATCTCATTCTCCTGGGAAGCACCCGATGCTGCCGTAGCAGCCGATTTATTATCAGTTGGAGATGAGGTTGTACCGGTAAAAATATCTGAATGTATTGGAGAGCCTTCTTCCCCGACTGTAATCGCCAGGTTGACCGTATCGGTTTCCGGGGCGCGACATTCTTTGTCATTACAAGGCTGGTAGGTAAATCGTATCGGCAGGGTGTATTCACCGGGTTTGATATCGTTGCTGATGTTAATATCAAACCGGATGACTACTGTATCACTGTACACCGATATTGTCTGTTCACCAAGCATGGCATCATGGGCTTTGGGGTACATGAGATTTTTCGGGGTAATACCGGGGAGCGAGTCAAACGACAATTCTGCGGGAATTAACCAGTCAGCATACGGCACAGCGGAATTAATGTGCCATGATGGTTTCATCTCCACCACAACTGCTGCCGGGTAGGTTTTCCCGGGTGCAGCGGACGTTACCGAAAGTACCGATTTCGCCGTTACCAGTTTTTCCTGTTGCTGTCCACCGAAAGTATTACCGGGAGCGTTGAAATCAAACTGAGCAAATGCCGGGGTTAATGTTGTCAGAATGATAACAATTCCGAAAATTATCTGTTTCAAAGATTTGGGTCGGGTATGTTGAAAAAGCCAATTTGTCATCTCTTGTTACTCACTCTTTTTTATTTACATTTACGAGCGAATTATACACAGATAATTTTCAAATATCCAGTATTGAAACTTAAAACAGTTAACCGGTACTAAGGTTCCGTTAAGTTGTTATCTGTTCAATAATAACCCAGAATCTTCATAAAAAGAGCTATAGTAATATTTCTTTCCCCGGTTGACATTACTGGGTAAACAGTTAAATTGCCCGCAAACTTTGAGCAACTCAGGTATAAATATCGCCTGAAAACAAGAGGTTGATGCCTATGCGTTTGTATGAATACGAAGGAAAAGAGCTCTTCAAAAAACATAAAATTCCCGTTTCGGAGAGCCGTCTTGCCAAGTCTCCCGATGAAGTGTACAAGGCTGTTACCGAGCTGGGTGTTCCGGTAGTACTAAAAAGCCAGGTACTGACCGGAGGACGCGGTAAAGCCGGTGGGATTAAAATTGCCGAGGGCGCTAATGAAGCCCGGTCTATTGCTGAGGAACTGTTTCAACTCAAAATAAAAGGCTACCCGGTGCGGTCACTCCTTATCGAGCCGAAACTGGATATCAAAACCGAATATTATATCGGGGTCACTATCGATCGGGCAAATTATACTCTGGTGGTGATTGCATCAGGAGAAGGCGGGGTCGATATTGAAGAAACAGCGGAAAAACATCCCGAAAAGATATTCAAGAAAGAACTGCGAATAGATGAAGACCTTTTTGGTTTCGATGGCATTGCCATTGCCAAGAAAATTGGTATCCCCGGTGAATTGTTGAAAAGTGCTGCTCCGATAATTGTCAATCTTTACAATATGTTCCGTGCGTATGATGCCAAGCTGGTTGAAATCAATCCGCTGGTACTTACCTCTGATAATCAACTCATTGCTGCTGACAGCAGGGTATCTCTTGATGATGATGCCGTGTTTCGTCACCCTGAATTGAAAGAGCTGGGTATCGAGATGCGCCATGAAGAAGGCGAAATGACTCCTCGCGAGAAACAAGCGCATGAGTGGGGTATTCCCTATCTTGATCTCGACGGCAATATCGGCATGTTTCCCGGTGGTGCCGGGTTTGGTATAATGGGCAACGACTTCATTCACTATTTCGGAGGTAAACCGGCAAATTTCATGGATTCCGGCGGAGGACCATCCCCTGAACGTATCGCCAAAATGCTGGTCCTGCTCGATGAAAACCCCAATGTCAAAGCTATTTTCGGTGCTCGTTTCGGAGGTATCAGCAGGTGTGATGATTTTGCCAAGGGGGTGATTATGTTCCTGAAAGAGCATGGACTTTCAAAGCCGATGGTGATGCGTATGACAGGAAACATGTGGCAGGAAGGGGTGCGTTTGTTTGAGGAAGCAAAAAAGGAGCAACCGGAATTGTTTAAGAATATCGAAGCACACGGTATTGAAACCCCTATTGAAGAAATTGCCAAGCGCGCCGTTGAATTAGCGGCTCAAGCGGAAGGGGGCAACTGATGGCTATTCTCGTTACAAAAGAAAGTAAAATTATGGTGCAGGGAATTACCGGCGGAGCGGGAAAGTTCCACACCGAACGGATGATTGCCTATGGCACTAACATTGTCGGCGGCGTTA
>JAJRZL010000082.1 GCA_024275255.1 Candidatus Zixiibacteriota bacterium
CCCTTTTCTTTAACTTTGTTTTATCCAATAACATAGCTCTATTATTCCACAGATATGCAATGGATAAATAACACAACTTGGATGCGGTTACAATGCGACATACAATAATTATAGCATGTATTGTATCGTATTGAACACTATTTAATAATAGCCTTTTGTTACAGGAATGATTAAAAACGGGTAGATTGTGTCAACGTTTTTATTGACAGGCTGCGACAATCATGTATATTACAACGTGCACGCTGATATAGGTGATGCCATTGAGGGCGTTTATCTATTCAGCATAGAGTTCAAAGGAGGTGGATAAGTGAAGAAGTACGATCTTACCATCGAAGTATTAGAGGCTCGGATTTCTCCTCTTGGCTTGAGCCTTGGAGGACAATTCCAGGGCGGCTGGGGACCGTAATCAGTCCTCTGAATTGCACAGTGTAGAGAGCAGGTATATATACCTGCTCTCTTTTTTTATGTTAGTGCCGGTGTCGTTTGTTGGGATTTTTTCTTCCCGATTTTTCCCTGTAATGATTTTATCTCTGATACAAGGAAACCAACAAAGCGCTGACTTTGGTACAGTTTCCTGTCATCAGGATTTACCAGAGCCGCTGCAATTTGTTTTGCCAGTTGCAAAGCTTCTTTATAATATGAAAATGCCTGTTCGAAGTTTCCTTGTTGTGAGTTTATTTTTCCCATCATGATAAGCGTATTGATTTTTTCCGGGATAAGGGATGAAGATTCTGAGGATTGGAGGCTCTGCTTCAAATAGTGTTCGGCTTTTTCATGGTGGTCAGTAGCCAGGTAGTAGTCGGCAAGAAGATTACCGATCCAGGCAAGTTCGATATCTTCAGACATGGTATCGATTTTGGATATGATGCCATCAACCAGCTTTCCAGCTTCCTGATATTTTTCTGAATGCAGTAACAATTCCAGTTTGTTACATACGATGAGTATTTTTTCACGGGTCAAGTTGAGTTCATCAATAAGTTGCAGGGTGGTTTGTTCGTATTCGGGGGAATTGTGTATCCTTGTTAAAAGAAGAAGAGCATTGAGTTGTTCCGATTTTGCATTGAGTTTGGCAGCCGTTTGCACTACCTGTTGGATAAGGGGGAGTGCCTGCTCACGATCACCAAGAGCAAAACGAATAGCCGCCCGGTTTGTTGTGGTTTGCACTTGTAAAATCTTGTCATCGATTTCGGCAATAATGGTATCGACCACGGCAAGATTTGTCTCGGCTTCAACATACCTGCCCATTCGTCGTAAAACGGTTGCTTTGAAAAGGTGGAAGATACCGAAATGAGGTTTATCCCCAACCTGTTCCGCCAGCTCAATGCCCTGTTGTATTGTTTGTAATGATTCCTGTAATTGTCCGGCGGAAATCATCAGGGCAGACAGGTTTTCAAGGTTGAACAATATCTCTTTTTTACTGCCGAGACGCTGGTTGATTTCAAGTGATTCCTGCAGGCAAAGTACTGCTTTGTTCGGCTTCCCGCTCAAGTAGTAAACATACCCAAGGTTGTTAAGTGTACGAGCAATATCGCCTGCTGTACCAAGTTCTTTTTTCAGGTTAAGGGATAGTTTCATTATCTGTATAGATCTAGTGAATTTTCCCAATAACACATATACTGTTCCGATATTACTGAGGGTTGATGCAATATCTGCCTTTGCATCCAAACGACGTTGCAGGTGGAGTGCCTGACGGTAGTATTTAATTGCTGTTTCAAGATTGTTACTTATCCAGTAAATGTTGCCAATATTATTCAGGGTATGTGATATTTCAAGTTTGTCGTTATGTTCTTTGTAAATGGATAGTGCTTTATTCAACGCTGATAAGCCTTCTTTGAATCGTTGACGCATCCGATGCAGATCACCTATATCCTTATATGTTTCCGCTAACAGCTTGTCAGTTTCCCTGCCATTATATAACGCAATTATTTCGTTATACACGCTTAATGCCTGTTCCACTTCACCGGTATCTTTCAGAATATCACCTTTCAGCATCAGCAGATGGCGGGTCTCATATTCTTTCTGTTGTAAGCTGCTGAACTCGATAACATGATCCAAAATCCGAATTGCCTGTTCTGTTTTGTGTTCTTTTTGCAGTTCAGCGGCAGCCTCATATGCGCATTGTTCCGCCGAATGTAGATCTCCTGCCTGAACATATAACCTGGCGGCTTGTTCGTTGTTATTCTTTTGTTTTGCCTGCTTTGCCAATGATGTTGACAGGCGTCGTATGGTTACTGGTCTCAGGAGATGACGAAGGAGGGAGAGAGTCGGTGTGAGCAGGGGAGCGGGATTGTTTGTTGAATTGAAACCAGATTGACTGTCATATATCGGGTCACCGGTGATAGCATGTTTGAGAAGTTGTTTCTTTGTGGTGAGAGGTTTGTTGAAAAAAGTTTGCAATACTTGTTTTCGCATTCGGTTGGGCCAGTAAAACCGTGTACGGAATACAAACTGCTTATTTTCGTAGTGAGTATTCTGGCGACGATGATTTATTGCAAGCACATGATGCAATTGTACAATATTTTTATTTGTTATTATGTCCAGGCGTTTTCTTTCTTTTTCATCAAGGGGAAGTAACGAATCGACATTGTCATCATAAGTCATCTGTCTGCGGATACCATAAACAGGGGAGAAGACTTTTTCAAATGGATAGGTAGCACCGGCATCGCGCAACGTAAGGCATACATCCCAGGCGGATAACGGACGCTCTGAGGCTTGCTTGGCAAGTAGCCTGGCGATGAGGTCATTGACCATATTGGGTATTTCTGGTCGAAGTTCTTTAATCGGGGGAGGTTCGTATTCAGTGCACCGGGCATTAATACGTACCGGGTCTGAGTCGTCTTCCATGAATGGATGTTTTCCGGTCATTATCTGGTAGGCTATTATCCCCAGAGCGAAAAGGTCCGACTGGTGTGATAAGTGACCATCAGCGATAGTCTCCGGTGCCATGAATCCGACAGTGCCTAACCCGGCTCTGCTGTCATCCGGTTCGCCTGCCAATTTTCCCAGGGAAAAGTCTGACAATTTTACAAAAGAAATCCCCCGAGTACATGATTGCTGCCAGTCGGGTGGAAGGAAGATGTTTTGTGGTTTCAAATCTCCGTGAAAAATATCCATTAGGTTAAGGTATTCGAGGTCGATTGCTATAGCTGAAAGGATATTAAGGGCTGTTAACAAATCGTCAATACGACCGACTTCATCCAGTGCAGTACCGGAGCATAGTTCAAGTGCAAGGTAGGGCTGTTTGTTTCCTGAAAAATCAAGAATGCGGACTAAACCCGGAAAACGGAGACCACCAATAAGATGCTGCTCACGTAGGACCAGTTTTGCAAATGGTATTTCGGACTCATCGGAATGAGCATACGGAATTTTAAGTGCAACTTCTCTTCCGGTTTTCTCTGAGCGAGCTCGAAATACTTCCGCGGTTCCCCCTTCACCGAGTCGGTTTACAAGTGTATAACCTGACGGTACACGGGAATCGATCATCGCACTGTTTTCTCCTCCTGCTTCGGCTGGAAGTGAGGGAGAGTTATTGTGAAGGTTGTTCCAATCCCCGGTTCTGACTCGCACAGGAGTTCGCCATTATGTTGTTCGATAATAGTTTTGCAGTTTGACAACCCAAGACCGTGACCGCCTTTTTTGGTCGTAAAATGCAGGTTGAATATTTTGTCCAGTGTCTCCGGTGTCATACCAATACCGTTGTCGGAAATCCTGATAGTAACCTGCTCACTGGTCTTGTCATACTTTGCCGTGATAATAATTTCCTGCTTGTAGGATTTATTGTCGCTGCCGAGGTTGATTGCCTTTTCTTCGTTGGCATCAGCAGCATTATTGAGAAGATTCATAAGGACCTGTTGTACCTGTCCAACATCCATTTCGATGTTAGGAATATCGGGGTCGATATCAATGGTGAAGTGCGTGGTTTTGAACCGAGCCTGGGTTCGGAGAGAGAAGAGTAAGTCTTCTATTAAATGTTTAAGATCGTAACTGATTATTTCCGATTCGGGACGGGAGAAATCCATGAGGTTTTCAACAAACCGTTTTATCTTGTGGACATTTTCAACAACCGCTGACGCATTGAATTTTACTTTTTCGTAATTACCGCGATCAATATTGATTGATATCAATTCGGCATTATTGGAGGCAATAGCGAGAAAGTTATTCAACTCATGGGCGATCGATGCCGCCAGTTCTCCTTTGGCAACCAGTTTTTCGGAGAGAATAACATATTTTTCCATGATGACTTTGTCGGTGATATCTTCTACCGCGATAATCATCCCATCACTGCTGTGTGGTAACTGTTTGATAGGAGAAATCTTTATTGATAGCGCCTTTTCAAGATAGCCGGTATTATGGAAATAGCGTGAATCGGCAAACTCCTGTTTACTTGTTATCACCTGGTTTATCATGTGCTGCCAGTGGGCTTTTTCTTCATCAATAAGCAAATCAGTAAAATATGACGGCTCACCTTCCTGACCGATACAGACAATATCATTCTTGTTAAAATCGAATATCTCAAGCGC
>JAJRZL010000005.1 GCA_024275255.1 Candidatus Zixiibacteriota bacterium
AGCTTTTATTACCATACCGGCAATCAGACCTGCTATTGCAGCTATGATAAAAGTAATCCCAATACCGGAAAGCTGTTGCCCTTTGTTAATACCTTCGACAACAAAAACGGCAGCAATACCGCCCAACAGTCCGGGCATGCCGTGGAGATTCATCACTCCGCAGGAATCTATCCCTTTCAGGAGCGATTCTATTTTAGGCTGTACTACAGCAAATCCTATGGTTGACAGCGCACCGGCGAGGACGCCAATAATGAAAGCAGCAGGTAAACTGGCGCTGTCACACGTAGAGCCAATAGCAACCCCTCCAGCCAGGGCAGCATTGGCAATATCGGCGGCAGATATTTTCCCGCGTATTGATACCGAAACGATATAGGTAATAATCGTTGCGCCGGAAAGAGCGAGAATGACATTCATGGCAGTATGGGGGACCAGTTCCGGTGGCACAAGGGCAGCACAGAAACTGGGCCAGAATATCCACAGAATCATACTTCCCAGCAGGGAAAACCGGTCACTGGTGGCATCTGATTCAATGGAGACGGCAAACTCTTTTTTGGTTGTCATACTGATAATAACCCCCAGTCCGAAAATAGCGCCGAATGAATGAATAACAATCGAACCGCCGGTATCTATAAAACTACCCGAAGGAATCAACCCGAGACCATTTTTCAGTAGTATCCATTCGTTAAATGCATAGCAGGGGGTAAACAGGAGCGCCAGTATGATATATTGTCCCATTTTCAACCTGCCGAGTGGTGCCCCCGCACTTATCAGCAAACTGGCAGCAGCAAATTCGGCTAAAATAAGTCGATCGATTTCAATATTGGTACTGCCGAGAATTCCCAGGCTGTCTTTCAATATGTACAGAGGGACAGCAACACTGACCAACAGATATGTTGCTGTCAGTGCCGACCGACCGTATTTCCTGATAAACACCATCAGGAAACCAAAACCGGCAATTAGCATAGCCATAACATGGATAGCGCGGTTGTATTTCTGTACTTCGATGACAGAATCAATCCCAACAGCCCAGGTGTCAGCGGATGAAACAAGCAGCAGCGCGACAGCACTTGTTACCATCCACAACCAACGATACTGTTTCATAACACAAGACCTTCCCCGAAATGAGTTAATACAAACAATTAGCTGTCAACGGTCCTCACAGTTCGGGGCATGATATTCAGTTGTTCGGTGATGTCAAGAAATATCGTGAAGATTATCGATATTTATTCTCAAAAGAAATATGCGTTACTTGTCTTTTTTGATATTTTCCGGCGGGTTGAGGATTTCATCGGGGATTTTGACTTTCGGCGGAAAAATCCCTAACCAGCGTTGATACCATTTCCATTTTTTCTTTTCCTGTTTCAGGTACTTTTTTATCCGTTTTTCACGTGTGTAGGCATCGGCATCGAGGCTTTCGATTTTCTGGAGAAGGATTTCGATTGATTCCCGTTTCTCAAGAGCACTTCGGAGGGTGTTGTAATCTTTGAAATTAAAAATAGTCTGTACTACCGGCTCAAAAAACACCATCGCCTGAGAGCCGATATAATTCAACGGTTTGACTGATTCAAGAAAGAGAATTGCCGGTACTGATAACCGTCGCTCGACAACTTTTTGAGCTACTTTTTCAATAACCGCCAGTTCCTCTTCAGGCAACGGCGGCTTATCCGGCGGGGGAAATTCCGTACTTCCTTTGAAAAAACCCATGCTACTTGTTTTCCTTCTCTTGTATGGATTCTTTCGTTTCAGAGGAAATATGAGCCTTTACGAACGCGATAACTTCGTCCTTGTTATTGTTGAACATAACGTATAACCCCCGAAAATTTTCAAGCCGGGTAGGTCTGACAAACGGAGAAAGCAGAATACCGTTTTTATCGGGATAATAAGAGCGGTAGAGGGACCATTCTTTACGAAGTGTCTGGGTGGTTGTTTTGATGATGATTCCTTCATCAGTCAGGGTATATGATGTCGGAAAGTAGAACTTAGCCAGGGAACCGAACATAATCAACAATGTCAATACGGCAAACGTGCGGGAATCGGTAGAATAAAAAACAGCCGCTGTAACAAGCAGGACAAATAATGTTACCGCAATGGTAACCAGTGGTTTTCGGGTGGCTGGGTGGCATTTCCACGAAAGACTGGGACCTTTGTTTTTTTGTTCTTCCCGATGAAATTCCGATTGTTCAGGATTTGGGCTCATTTCATTTATCATCAATATGACGGTAACGTTCCTTTTTAACTGTTTCCAGCATTTTCAACAGCTCATCCGGGGTGAAAATATTTTTCTCAATCAAAAGCCGGACCAGTGCTTCCTGTGAGAGGTTGTTGGACAGGGCAAGTTCTTCATAACTGATATCCCGTTCCTTGCCATCGATTATCATCTTGAGGGCGACTTTCTTTTCTTCCATTTGGGAACGCTCTTCTTTCTGGTTTCTACTCTTAATTATCTTATAAACAATATAATTATTTTTCGGTGGCTTGGAAAGGTATGATGGGTGTTATATTGCCTGTCTGTTTTTCAGAAAAAAGTTTGTCAAGGGTGTTGAAAGACAACGGGTTTTCCGACATTCAACCCCGTGATGACTCTGTTCTCTCATTACTCCGTGATTTTATCGGTAGCAGTATCAATAGGAACTGCTGTTCCATTTTGTATTTGATAGAATGGCATTTCGATATTCTCGCGGTTTTTGCCAAAAGTAATTACCCCTGATGCTCCTTCATAACGGGTCACCCCGTTAAGGAAATTGATAACATCCGATGGAGTACCTGCTCCGTTGCGATAGGCATTACATATCAGATTAAGGGCATCAAAACCAAGTGCTGCCAACCGTCGGGGTGAGCGACCATACCGGGCATCGTACACCGCTGCCATTCGAGAGTAAATATCCGAATGGAAGTCAGACATGAACGGGGAGGGGAACACCGCATTCCTGGTGACATCATCTCCCAAACGATAGATAGCATCATCCGCCCAGCCATCCGAGCCAATATACATCCCGTTGAGATTGTAAAAATGTATCTGGGGAAGCAGGAGTCGTATTTGTGAGCGTTCACCGGGGAGGAACAGACAATCGAGATATGCCGGTAACCCGTCAATATCAAGGGTGTCACCGCGTTCATCTATGAAGTACACGGAATCCTGTATCGCTCCCAGCAGCAGCGCTTTGATATCCCTGATATACGGACCATAATCTTTATCCCGGGAGCGGTAGTATTCGACAGCAACAATGGTTCCGCCAAGCTGTTTGAATCGCTCCACAAATGCCCTGCCTATGCGAAGGTTATCCGTAGAAGTAGAAGTTATCACAGCAGCAGAATCGGCACCAAGGTTATGTATTGCATATTCGGCGGCACGGATACCTTCCAGCTCAATGTTGGGGGAAAGTTGGAATGATGATTCTGATAATTTTGTCAACCCTGCCTGCGTTGCCGCCGGAATAATCATCGGGATTGGTGTATCATCAAGTTTTGCCGATGCCACCGCAGCTTCTTCACTGGTCAGGGGTCCGATGATAGCATCTGTTGAAGTATAACGCAGTTCACCGATAATACGGGCGGCATCAATCGGGTCGCCCTTGGTGTCGTACGGAGTCAGGGTTATTTTCTTGTCGGTTTCTTTACGATACATTTCTGCAGCAATGACCGCCCCGTTGTAGATATCTTCTCCAAATGAAGTTAGCTCTCCCGACAATGGTAAAACGAGAGCAATCTCAAGGGACTTTTTCCCGGTGGCTATGGGAACCGTGTATTGAGAAGAATCAATGGTTATTCCACATGACACAGCGAGGGTCCGGGCTAAATCGATTTGCCCGCGCTCCATGAAGGGAGTCACTAACTGCTCGACCAGTTGACAGCGTTTCTCCGCGGGGATATCATCGAACACCGATTCATCAATATTGATAGTACCGGCATTTGCAAATAACGCCACGATGGATTTTTGGGTGAGTCTGTCAAGTTGGGCGCTGTGACTCAGGCGGTACGCATCGAGATAGTGATACAAGGCTTTGTTGATTTTCCCACGACGGTAATAGGTGTTGCCGAGGAAAAAATGTACATACGGTTTCTTGGGAGATTGTGGAAAGCGTGCCAGCAGGTAAGTAAATCCGGCAGTGGCTTCGTTCAGCTCTCCGAAATAGTACTGTGCTTTGGCACGGTAGAAAATAAAGAGGTCAACTGTTCTGGATTGGGGATATCGACCGGATAGTTGCTCAAAGATGCGAGCAGCTTCCAGCCAGTTACCCTCGCGAAGAAGCCGCTGCCCGGTTGCAAATGATTTGGCAGCTTCCGGCGGGTCAACCTCAAAAGCGGCTGTATTGCTCGCCGGTCCGATTACCAGCACCAGCAGCACCAAAAGCAAAACTGTTTTCAACCGCATCATAGCAGTGGGCATTAGAGCGAATACTTGCCGAAATCTTCGGGGTTAATTTTTTTCAGGCGGTCGCGTAGTGATTCCGGATCTGTTGACATGGGTGGAGGTTCGTTGGTTTCTGAAGATTCGTGGCTTTCGAGGTTAAACAGCTCCTCGTTTACATAAATCTTGGCACTGGTTTTTAGTGCTACCGCAATGGAATCAGAAGGTCGGGCGTCGATTTCAAATTTCTTCCCGCCGCAGGAAAGATGCAAAATGGCGTAGAACGTTTGTTCCCGCAATTCTGTAATCTCTACTTTTTCCACGGTAGCTTCGACCGTGTTAATAATGGTTTTGAGCAAATCGTAAGTCATCGGTCGTTTGGGTTTTACGCCGGATAACTCCATCGCAATACCCCATGCTTCCGCATGACCTATCCAGATAGGCAAAACCTTATTAATACCACTGGGAGACAAAATGACAACAGGGGAATTAGTTGTCATATCCAATGCAAGACCATCGACTTTTACTTCAAGAAACGCCATACTTATGATTTTTTAACAACCCATAGTTTAAGGTCGGCATTAACTTCTTTGTCAACTTTTATCGGTACGGTGTACACACCGAGCACTTTAATCGGTGCTTCCAGCATGATAGCGCGTTTGTCAACGGTAATGCCTTCTTTCGCAAGCAGCTCCGCTATATCACCACTGGTAACCGAACCAAATAATTTTTCTTCTTCACCAACCAGGACTTCCACCGAAAGCTCTAACTTCTCAATACGTTCTTTTACCAATTCTGCCTGTCGGCGAGCTTTTTTGGCACGGAGTTCCTGTTGTTTATGTATCTCGCCAATCGCTTTCAGGTTGGCTTTTGTCGCCGGTATGGCAAGACTGCGCGGGAACAGGTAGTTACGGGCATATCCGCCTTTTACCTCGACCGTGTCTCCCGCATTACCGACGCTCGCCACGTCCTGTCTTAATATTACTTTCATGGTACATCCTTTCTCTATTATACGCAATACTTTTGTCTTACTTATGCGAATTCTCTTAAACGTATTTTACGCCAGTCGGTAAAGCTGTCGATAAACCCCAGCAGGCTGATAATACCGCCAATGGTAAACGCGATACCGATATTTACCAGCGGCATAAGAAACAGCAGGACGTAAAACATCACACGCATAAACTTTGTGACTTTTATCTTCCGTTGATAGTATTCTATGAGCGAAAGTCCGGTAGCGCTGTAAAATACCGCCAGAATAACTAACATGTTATCGGCAATATATTTCAGCAGTTCACCTCCCAACATACGGGCAAGAATCACCATGATAACCAGGGGGATAATTCCAAACGGCATTTTCCAGTAAATAAATGGTTCATAGCGGGGGGGAGCAAGGTTGTTGGTATCAATCCAACGGGCAAACAGCAAGTATCCCACGGTGTATTGTATAAAAGCACCGAGCATGGTTTCTGCCGGAATAAGCCTGATGAAGATAGTTACCAACTGTCGAAAGGCATCGATTGTGACCTGTATCTTTTGAGTTCCTTCACCTATCGCTGTTAGCTGTTGCTCTGCTTCCTTGACCAGCAGGTTCGTTGTTTCGCCGGCACTTTGGTACATCTCCCGCCAGAGTGGAAAATACTGTGCGGCACCGAAAATAACTATCGTTACCAGCGAAATGATATACACCGAACGGGGACGAAACCCACGCAGGGTAAGTCGCCCGGTCAATACCCCGGAGAACAGCAGCATACTCCAACCGGCAAGTACCGTCCACAACTGGGAACGACCCAGCAGCAGGTAACTCAGGCTGACCGATACCACCGCACTTCCCCAGAGCCAGTAGGTCTGTCGCATGAAAGCTAACTGGGCAATACCAAAACACACATAAATAGAGAGGAAAAAGACCACCGGAGCAATCAAAACAGCAAAAAGCGCCCCTGCCGTATCTGACATACTGCCATACAGTAACACCGATAACACAATCATCGCTATGACTATCGGGTATATTCGTGCCGGACGACGAGAACGCTGTGACTGTTCGTTGCTCATAACGGAGTGTAAAGAATAGTCCTAACGGAACGATTCGCTTTCAAAAGCCATAATAGCCATTATTCGGGCACGTTTAATCGCATTGGTCAGTTTCCGTTGGTGCGCAGCACAGTTGCCCGATATCCGACGAGGGATAATTTTCCCGCGTTCGTTGACAAAACGCCGTAAAATCCGCTCGTCTTTGTAGTCCGGGGTGACTATCCGGTTTTCACAGAAATAACAAAATTTCCGTCTTTTCATATTTAGAACTCCTACAATTATTATTCCATCTTCTGTTGAAACAAAACTCGTTTCAGCACCGTCAAAAGAACTTACAGGACATCATCCTCATCAACAGGTTTGTACTGTTCTTCGATTTCCGGTGTTGCCGGTTCTTCCTTCGGGGCTGTTGCTTCGGCAGTTTCGGTCTTGGGTTCCTCGACCGCGGGGGGTTCTGTCTCTTCGGTTTTTACTGGTTCTTCCGCTTGCGGTTCGGGTGCTGTTGTTTCAGCTTTTTCCGGGGCAGCTTCCGATTCTGCAGGTGCTTCTTTTGTCTCAGCCTTGGGTTTTGACTCCGGTTCTTCCTGTTCCTGCTTGCTGAGAATCTTTTTGAGATCGCCTTCAAACAGAATTGTCAAGTGGCGGAGAAACTCTTCTTCCAAACGGAACATACGGTCGAGTTTCGGTGGAAAATCCGGCGGTGCTTCGTAAATCAGGGTAGTGTAATAGCCCTGGTTCAGTTTACGGATAGGGTAGGCAAGTCGCCTTGTGCCCATGCGGTTTTCTGCCAGAATTTTGCCACCGTTGCTGGTGATTAAGCTTGCCACTGATTCGACTTGTTTGTCGAGTGTGGCATCATCAGTCTGGGGATTGAGAATAAAAGTCGTCTCATAGACGCGCATTCAATATCCTCCCTTCGGACGTTGGTTAATACTCAAACGGTTTAGTTAAACGCGTTTTAACTAAACAGGGTTAACATTATATTTGTTCATCACCTCATCGAGGCGATTATGTATCGCAAACATAACAGCTTCCGCGGCAAAGGCAAGCATTTTCTGCTTTTGTTCCTCTTCTTCCGGTCGAAACCTGCCTAACACAAAATCAGTGGTTGTGGTATTCTCCGGCACAGGTCCAATTCCCAGTCGGAGTCTTGGAAATGCTTCTGTACCAATAGCTTCAATAATCGACGCCAAACCGTTATGTCCGCCATCGCTGCCGGATTTCCGAATCCGGATTTTTCCCAGCGGTAGATTGAAATCATCCACAAGAACCAGCATTTGTTCCGGAAGTAAACCGGTTTTTCCCAGAATTGCCTGAACTGCCAACCCGGAGCGGTTCATATAGGTGCGGGGCGACATCAGGATTATATCCTTGCCCTTTTGTCGTGCGAGTGACCAGTCATATAGTTCATTTGATGGCTGCGGCAGAGTATCAAGAGACCGGCTGATTAATGCAAGGGTTTCCATACCGACATTATGACGGGTTCCCTGATATTGCTCACCGATATTTCCGAGTCCGACTACTAATGAAATCATCTATAGCTGCTTTCTCAACGAAGCTGGAAATTATATTGTTATTACCATAAAGTCAATACGTTAACTCCGAGAGGTGATTCGGTGTTACTTCAAATAGCGGAGTTCTACTTTCCCGTTACTTATGTGAACGTAGGAAAAATGAGAAATGAAATCGCCGGTATTGAGGTAGAGTCCGTGATTTAATTCTTTTCGAACGGGGATATGCAGGTGCCCGATAACAACAATATCATACCCTTCGGCTATTTTATCCCGGGCATATTGTTCATAATCAGCCATAAATGAATGATCCCGCTGGGCAGTGTAGTTACGGGAAGAACCGGATACTTTTTTTGCCAGAGGAATAGCCCAGTCGGGGGGGAGCTTGCGGTAGAGCCAGATATTGAGCGGGTGACGCAATATCCGTTTCAAAAACCGGTATCCCTTGTCTCCGGGCGCCAACCCGTCACCATGAATGAGGAAGAGTTTTTTGTTTTCGTATTCCAGGGTCAACGTATCGCGATGGAGATTGATACCGATATGGCGTATGAAAAAATCATCCATCCAGAAATCATGGTTCCCGCTGACATAGTCGATAGTGATTCCTTCGCGAACGAGATCGGTCATCATGGTCAGAATAGTATGATGCTCTTTGGGGATGGCATGTTTATATTCAAACCAGAAATCAAACAAATCGCCAAGTATTATCAACCGGCTGTTATCAGCCCGAACGAGCTCAAACAACTCGGTTATTTTTGCCAGTTTATGACTTTCCTGTGCCGGTGTCCCACAGCCAAGGTGGGCATCGGAGAATATATATAATGCCATACGGGAATATAATGTAAGGAAATGGTGAGATGCCAGAATTAAGTTTATACTGGTAAAGGTCTGAAACGGTATTCTCCATGTATAAGAAAAAACGTTGACCCCGGGTACATAGTGGTCTATTATCAATCAGTATGTATTCAAAAAACGGAGGAATAATGCGTAATCGGAAAATCATCATACCGTTTATGTTGTTTTTATTGTTTTTTCTTGTTGTCGGTTTGTATGGACAGGTGAGGGCGGCTGAATTTTCGGCAAATATCAAGGAACAGTATGGTGAGAGTATTCGTTCGGGTATGATATATGTTTATGATTCGGTCTATTGCATGGATATTTTCGAGCAGGAAGGAGAGGTGCGGGTTGTTGTCGATGAACATGCCGGGAAAACAACGGTTATTCCTCTTTCCAAGGGTGAATACTTAGTGCTGGATATTGATGACCGTCTGAGTATTATGAACGACCCGTTTCAGTCCTACAAGTACCAGGCTGCCCATGGCGAGGAAAAACACATCGGCATCGACACCGTCAATGGATACGAGTGTGATAAATTTGTTGTTTCAATATCCGGGAAAGAAGTTATAACGGAATGGGTGGCGAAGAAGTTAGACTTCCCGGTTAAAATTGTCATTCACAGTGAACCTGAACGAGTGATGACACTCAGTAATATCAAGGAAGGGACGGTTGATAAAGCTGTGTTTACCATTCCGGAGGGTTTCACTGAACGAAAAAATCCGAACAAACAACCGGCTGAACCTTCTGGTGAGTCAACAAAATCGGAGCATTGATCCAATTTGCAGTTATTTGGGGGGAGATTTATAAAATATAGCCTTGTATGTCAGGACTATAAAGGTCCTGACATACAATTACTTCGAATATCAATTCCCTCACACCCCCAGCTTCTTTAATGTCTCCGGGATATCAAGGAAGACTTTGCAGGGGTGGGCGCCGTGGTCGGCAAGCATTTCCAGTTTTTCTTTCGCTGTGCCCATTTTGCCCTCAACAATGGCTCCGGCATGACCCATCCGTTTGCCCGGAGGAGCAAAGATACCGCCAATCATCGCCAGTACCGGGGTTTTCATATCAGGAATGACTTTACATGCCCGCTCTTCATAAACACCGCCAATTTCACCACACATGACCACCGCTTTTGTTTCCGGGTCGTTTTCAAAGATGAGCAGGATTTCATCAAAGGTCGATCCCAGCACCGGGTCACCCCCCAATCCCACACAGGTTGTCTCGCCGTAGCCGGTGCGGGTAAGAGTATCGGCGACATAATACGTGATAGAACCGGAACGGGAAACAGTGCCCACTCGTCCGGGGGTAAAAGCAATATCCGGCATAATACCAAGGTTTGCCTGTCCGGGTGAAATAACCCCGGCAGTATTACCGCCGATAACCGTAGTACCGTGTGTTACCGCTTCACGGCGAACATGGAGCATATCGTGGATAGGGATATGTTCCGGGATAACAACCAAAAACTTTATTCCTGCCCGTATAGCTTCGATAGCAGCCTCTTTCACGAAACGCGCCGGCAGAAAGATAACAGAAACATCAGCGCCGGTTTGATCGACACATTCCTGAACTGTATCAAAAACCGGACGGTCCGCTACTTGTTGTCCGCCTTTTCCGGGAGTAACGCCGCCGACAATGTTAGTGCCATAGGCAATCATCCGTTCGGTGTGGAACTTTCCCGCTCCGCCGGTAATTCCCTGCACCATAATTTTACTTTCTTTTGTAACGAGAATAGCCATCAGTTGCCCCCTTCCGCTTGAGC
>JAJRZL010000083.1 GCA_024275255.1 Candidatus Zixiibacteriota bacterium
CTGCGATGAAACTTTGTTTTTGTTTCGATATGGCATTTTTGACAAAATGATGTCTTTTCATCCAATAACAATGAACGTGTACCACCATGTACATCGTGACAATTCGAGCAGTTCATCTCCAGAATAGCATGATTGTCAAAGCCATAGTTATCCAATTCCTGATGAGAAACATGGCATTGCGAACAAACTGTCAAAACATCTCTCCCGTCTAATTTCGCCGGGTTCGAGATGTTATCCTCCGATGGATCTTCAATATGAACTTCGCCTCCCGAATGGCAACTCGTACAACTAACATTCGCTTTTGGATTAGTAATTTCCGAGCTGAGCCGATGAGGAGTGTGACTTAATGTTTTGTCCATATCCTCATGACACTCAAGACAAGTGGCATCATCAACGGTTGCAGAATCTGCGTTGCCGGGGAAAAGGGATGCGAAGGACAAAAGAAACAGGGCAATCCAGAGATACAAAGGTGGTAACGTCAACCTTCGTTCCAGTTCCCTACTCACATTCGACCTCCATTTGTCTACAATATTGGTATAATATAGAAACTATGTGTTTTTAGTATTCTTTGTCAATACTTTTTCGTGAATTAAATATCAATATTCAAAAAAAGCAAAAAAGCTCTTTATTTCCCTTTGTTACCTATTCCCCCCAGGCATAAAGAATAGTCTTCAATATGACAGCAACAAAAACATACTTTTTTGTCGCGTTTACTTAAAGACACCTAACCTGCGCATAATAGTACGGTTACGAACAATAAAATAAACTCTTGTGTCCGCGTTCATTATTAACAATAATATCACCTTAAAAGAAATCCACCGTTCCTGATGATAGGACTGAAAGAAGATGAAATACAACAATGTTATCGCAGCTTTTTTATTAGTTCTGATAATACCATTTTCTATTGCTGTCTCACAAACCTCTCAACCTGATACCATCGAGGCAACATTTATCACAAATGCCTTAAAAATACATGGTTAATTACAGGAACCGGAATGGCAGCATGCTACCCGCATTACGAATTTTACCCAAAGGGAATTGCACGAAGGACAAGCGGCAAGTGAACGCACCGAAGTTGCAATACTATATGATAAGGAGAATCTGTATATAGGTGTTTGGTGTTATGACAACGAACCGGATAAAATCATCGCGCAGAAAATGAAACGGGATTTTGATTATGATACTGATGATGACTTTGGCATAATCATTGATACATACCACGATAAGCGAAACGGGTACTTGTTTATTACCAATCCCAATGGGGCACGTTTTGATGCCCTTGTAAAAGATAACGGGCAGCAGGATAATGAATCCTGGGATGGTGTCTGGAATGTTAAAACGAGGGTAACCGATAAAGGATGGTTTGCCGAGTTTGCTATTCCCTTTTCGACATTAAAATTCAATACTGCTAATGAACAGGTATGGGGCATAAACTTTGAACGAAACATACGCCGGAAACGGGAACAGGTTCTTTGGCAGGGGTGGTCGCGTGATTCAGAATTAGAGCAGGTCTCACGAGCCGGCACACTGCTGGGGATAAAAGGTATTAGTGAGGTAACCCTGGTCGAAGTAAAACCGTACGGGCTTATCGGTGTGGAACATCAGTCAGGAACAGGTGACGATTTCGTCAGTCATATCGGTGGTGATTTGAATTATCTCGTTACCCCCACGATAAAACTGAATGCGACTATTAACACGGACTTCGCCCAGGTCGAATCTGATCGTTTGCAGGTGAATCTTACCCGTTTTTCACTTTTTTATCCTGAGAAACGTGAGTTTTTCCTTGAAGGGAGAGACTATTTCAACTTTGGATTAGGGTACAGTATCCAACCCTTTTACAGTCGTCGTATCGGTCTGGCGCCTGACCGCTCTACTATTTCCATACTTGGCGGGATTCGGTTATTGGGAAAAACCGGCAATACCACCCTCGGCGGCATGAGCATTCAAACAGCTAAAAAGGATACTATCCCCTCAACAAATTATACTGTATTGCGATGGAAACGTGATATCTGGAAACAATCCAGTATCGGAGTAATGGGCGTGGGCAAGTTTGACTCTCACCGGCAGAATACAGTACAGGGTGTTGATTTTCTTTATTCGACCTCTTCCCTCATGGGTAATAAAACCATGATGGTCGGTGGTGCTCTTGCCCAAAGCTATACATCGGACAGCAACGATAAAACCGGGTTCGCCCATCGAGTTTTTTTCTCGTTCCCCAACGATAAGGTTGATTTTTCTGCAATTTGGGATCGTGCCGGTGCTGAATTCAACCCGGAGACAGGTTTCTTACGCCGACGTAATTATCAGATGTTTATGATGGACTTGCGGCTCAAACCACGACCAACTTTTCTCCCCTGGCTGCAAAGGCTTACTTTTAAGCCATTTGATTTTAACTATTACATTGACGACCAAACCCATGAGCTGCAATCATTATGGTCGGAGTTTCGCCCACTCGGTTTCACCACCAAAAGCGGGGAGTTTTTCGAAGCCAATATCCAGCGTAATGCTGAGAATTTGACTGCGGATTTTGAAATTCATGACGGCAACACGATACCAAGAGGAGAATACTGGTTTACCCGATATGAATTGCAATTTGCTACGTTTCAGGGGCGACCGGTGTACGGATTTCTCTTCTTTCAATGGGGCGATTTTTATAACGGCAAGAATACGGAATGGTATCTCAGCGGCGTCTTTCAATTAAACAAGCATATAAATATCAGCACCAATTACAATCACAACCGATTTACTTTACCTGGCGGAAGTTTTACTATCAATGAATTTGGCGGAAGGCTCAACATGGCGATTAGTCCCGATTTATTTGGTTCTATCTTTGGGCAATGGAATAACGAGGAACAGGTTATTCTCTTGAATTACCGGGTCAACTGGATCCCCACTCCCGGGACAAACTTTTACTTTGTAATTGACCAGGCAATTGATACTCAAAACAGTAACTGGCATATCACCAATACCACCCTGCTTACCAAGCTCATCTGGCGCTTTGTATTGTGAGGATTTGTGACACCTCTCAAATCGGGGGAACCATTTCCTCTTAAATGCTATTCCCTGTTCTAATTAGCGCTATATCCCCCAAAATGTCAGGATAAGTCATACAACGTATGGCAGAGTTAAAAGGGAGTGTTTGGAAATAGATAATTTGTGTTACGCTTAATTCAAAACTTCACAGAATATCTGGATAAAACATATAAAATATGGTGGGGTGTTGGGATAAACTTAGAAATGGATTAGTTATGTAATGTCTGAGATCAACCTTCGCAAAACGTCAGGATAAGTCATATGAAATATGGCGGAGAGGCAGGGATTCGAACCCTGGATAGGGGTTGCCTATACACACTTTCCAGGCGTGCGCCTTCAGCCGCTCGGCCACCTCTCCGTTATATTCTCGCTGTCCCGACATTCGCCGGAATGGCTGTAAAGTATATGATATTTCTCAAAAGACAAGAGCAAAAATTATCGTATTCTTTCATTTTACAGATATGTAAACTCGTCTTCCCCTATATCATACCATCCCGTGAAATTGCACTACTCAATTTTCTAAGTCATTTATATCAAGTCAGATACTTCAATTGATGATATGCGGTAAAAAATCGTCGAATGGTAACTTCCACCGATATAATCGAAGTGATAGTAACCGCAGACAACAGCATATATGCCACCACGACTTGTAATAGTACTGCCTCGAGGGGATCAGCACCACCGAGTATCATCCCGGTCATTGCCCCCGGCAACGCAACAATTCCTACTGTCTTCATAAAGTTGAGCATGGAAATCATTCCTGCCAGTGCCGATTCCCGAACGATACTGCGGGTTGCGGTTCGCCAGCTTTTCCCTAATGCCAGTGATGTTTCAATAGCAAGGCGGGAGTTATTCATGTCCGCAACAAGCCGGGTCATGCTCAAGGTGGAGGCATTCATGGCATTGCTGATTATCATCCCCCCCAACGGGATAATATAGCGAGCTTCAAGAGGAATAACACGAATAGCCAGCATAATCCCCAGGGTAACTAATGAGCCCATCACCATAGCAAAAAAACAAATGGGAAATGCTTTATCTAATTGTTTCACCCTTCCTGAAGCAGTATATGCCCCGACGATAATCATAATGAGGATTGCCAGTGCA
>JAJRZL010000084.1 GCA_024275255.1 Candidatus Zixiibacteriota bacterium
AATTACCGACGCCTGGGGAAACCCCCTGCTTATGACACCAGTGGCGATTTTTGATTTGGTCAACGGACTAAAGGGTCCCCATCCGGTGGAATATGGTGTTGAAGGTGAAGGCTACGGAATCCTGCAGGATATGGGTACGGATAGCGGCTTGCGCCATTCTTATCTCGATACACTGGTCGATAACGGCAGAACCTATTATTACGCTGTGGTGGCTATGGACAAAGGGTATGATCTTGACTTTGTGGAACGCGGTCTATCGGATAAAGAGGGGTTGGCGCCAATTTTTCCCTCCGAGTGTTCGGCTGTCATTCAGACCGATGCATTGGGACGTCCCACTTTTATTGACAAGAACTGCGCTGTGGTGACGCCGGTAGAGCCGGCAGCCGGTTACGAAGTGCCACAACTGGCGGAAGCCATCAATCATATCGAGGGCTTTGGTACGGGAAGCGTAAAGTTGGAGATAATGATCGATTCCGAAGTGAAAACCGGTCATACCTACCAGCTTACCTTTACGGATGACGGCTCCCGGGAAGACATTAATGTTCAGGATGCAGAACAAATTATCTATACCGGGGCAACCAGTGGAGCTTATTTAATTGATGTCACTTCGGAGCCGGATACGCTGGTGTATTTTAAAGCGCCCCTGGTGGAGAACACGGTTTCCGATAGAATAATCGACGGTTTCTCCCTTTACATCACTAATAACACGAACGTTTGGGTGAAATCAGCCGGCTGGACAATCGGTGAGTCAAACATATACCTGGCCGGATTGAGCGGAAAAGATGGTTTTACTGCTGTGCCCCGAGATTATGAGATCAGGATAATGGAATACGGTGCGGATACATCTTACGCCATGTATTCATTTCAGAGAAAGGTCACTAACTTTCAGGTCTGGGATGTGACCGATGCGGATAATCCCTTCAAAGTTGCCTACGAATGGGTGGAAGGTAGGAAACCGGACTCACTCAAGGGAATATTCTGCACCGACGAACGAATCACCATTCGGGAGAAGCCAAAGCCCAGCATCTTTGGCGGCATTTCTTATGAAAAGAAACTATGGCTTTTGGTTTTTGGCGTACCGTTTGATGTAGACTCAAGTTTCGAGAAACTAAGTGTACCGGAAGAAGGAGATGTCTTCAAATTTACAACCTGGAAACCTTTTGATCGTCATGATATATTCGAATTCAAATTTGTGGGTAATCAATTTTCCATTCAAAAGGCTAAAAATGATTTGGACCAGATTTACGTGGTGCCCGATCCTTATGTGGCAGCGAATACTTTGGAACCCCGTTTGATAAGACAAACCGGTAGGGGACAACGGCGTATTGACTTTGTAAATTTGCCCCCCAAGTGTAAGATTAGCATTTTTACCATGAGCGGGCATCTTGTTCAGGAGATCGAACATGATTCACCGGTGGACAAAGGCCGGGAACCATGGGACATGCGAACCAAGGACGGTCTTGAAGTGTCGTTTGGTGTTTACATCTATCATGTGGATGTTCCGGGGATTGGTGAAAAAATTGGAAAGTTCGCTATAATCAAATGATTAATAATCGGAGCTTTGAATAAAAATGAAGATATCAAATAAAAATTGGCTCAATCTGGTTTTTTGCTTTCTTTTTTTCGTCAGTATAAACTCAGTCTTTGCCCAGGATAAGTCCGATATCACCTCGCGTTTTGTTACCGATGTATCCGGCGTAGGGACAACAGCAGCACCCTTTCTGGAAATTGGAATCGGCGCCAGAGCCATGGCCATGGGAGGAGCTTAT
>JAJRZL010000085.1 GCA_024275255.1 Candidatus Zixiibacteriota bacterium
CACGGGAGGAAAGTTTTGATGTTTATGGGCAGGTGAGTTACTTGCTGTTGACCAACCTGGATAAACTGCGGTCACCGGAAAAGCTCCTGTCCTATGTGAGCACAACGACGAAACGTGAGGTATATGCATTAAGCAAGCGGTCAAAGTTTTTTGAGTATATTCAGGATACAGAGTTACAGGAACAAAGCGACCCGAATCATGCGACACCGGAGGAACTGTATCGGCTCTCGAAGAACAGGGAAGTATTGATGAAAGCAATGGCAATGTTACCACAGCGGGATTATGAACTGTTGCGTGTTCTCTTTTTTGAAAGCGGTGAGCCGGACTATGAAAAAGCATCGGCATTGCTCAATATCCCGGTTTCATCGATCGGACCGACCCGGGCGCGAAGCCTGGCGAAATTGAAAAAGATATTGAAAAAAGAAGGATTTACCTTCTCGCATTCCCTGAGATTGCGTAGAAATAAATGAGAAAAAGAGGAATATGGCACAAAAACGTGATAGAGTAGAGTTACTGGTCGAGTTTGTTCGCGGCAGTCTGTCTGATGAGGAAGCATCACAGGTAGAAGAAGCTCTTGCACATGATGCCGAGCTTGCCGAGTTGCTTCAGATGGTAAAACAGATGGAAAGCAGCCGGAATGAATATGATAACACCACCAATAAAGCTGCAGAGAAATTGTCGGCTCAATTGTTCGATGACTTTCTGCAGCAAACCAAACGCGGGAAAAAAGGTCGAGGGGTGATGGTGTTTGATTCCCGGTTACTGCCGTTACCGGATGGAGTGCGTCCTGCGGCAGTCGATACCAGACGGATGAAATATCGCCTCGGTGAACTTACGTTGCACCTTTCGCTCTATCCGATATCACCCGAATCGTTTGAAATAATAGGACAGCTTTCGGGCGGTTTGGAAAGAATCTATACGGTTCGACTCGTTCATGCGGGTAAATCGATTATTACCGAAACAGATGTATTCGGATTGTTCCGTTTTGAACGTATCTCCTCTGATGACTATGAACTTGTTGTTTTTATGGGCAAGAAAAAGGTTGGGACTGTTGATATTTCGTTGTGATTACCCTTTCAGACATACGGAGACTGCGTAGCAGAAAAGCCGTTGAAAAACTGGTAGCTGAGAGCTATGCCGGACAGGTGACGGAATTAGTCGATGCTATCGATACGGCCGTAAACAGCCTGTTGCGGACCGATCTCAAGCAGACTATGAAATTGGTGGTTGCTGCTAACGAGATGGCGTCCTTTTTGCCAAAGCAGTTTTTACCGCGTTTTATTGCTATGGAAGGCAGGGTGAATCATTGGATGGGCTCCTATGATAATGCCCTTAAAGCCTATACCAGGGCTGCGGAACTCTACCGAAAACAACGGGAATATCAAAATCTTGCTCGCCTTGGACGGGGATTAATGGATGTCTACATGTACCTTGGCAATTATCAGGAAGCAATCAAGGTTGGCAAACAATCCCTCTGCTATTTCAAACGCACACAACAGCATACCGATGCTGCTATGGTCATGACCAATATCGGAAATGTGTACCACCGGATGGATAACAACCGTTTGGCGTTGCAGTACTATGACAAAGCAAGGGAAATATTTGCCAAAGCAGGTGGTATTCCGCTGGCAATAGTTGAATACAA
>JAJRZL010000086.1 GCA_024275255.1 Candidatus Zixiibacteriota bacterium
AATCATACGTTTGTCCTTGACCGGAAAACGGAATTAGTCAAAGTGATGTATGATGCGCCACCTGAAACAGAACTCCCGGTAGCTGATATCGCATTTGCAAACGTGCAAGCGCTTGAAACCGCAAAACAACAATTACGTAACTCTCTGGGAGAAACGGATTTTACTTCCGATTTGTATGTGTTAATTGATAACACCTATACAACTTCGGATACTTTTGCAACTGCCTTTGGGAAACTGCTGGCAGCTCTTACAATGGAGTATGGGCTGGTGTTGTTCTCACCGGGGGACCGTGACGCCAAAGAGATGGCAATACCGCTGTTCGAGATGATTCTCAACCAGCAGGAAGCATTAAGTCGACAGATAACAACTACAAATGAGCATATTGCCCGTCATGGGTATCATATACAAGTTGAAAAACCGGTGAATGCCACCCACCTGTTTTGTAATCGAAACGGACGTAAACCGATACTCCGTGATGGTGACAGGTTTACTATTGGTGAAGAATCTTTCTCGTATGATGAGCTGCGGGAACGAATACAACAGGAACCACAGATATTTTCACCGGATGTGATGACCCGTCCGATACTGCAATCATACTTGTTCCCGGTTCTCTCTCAAAAGTGCGGACCAGCCGAGATTGCCTATCTTGCTCAGGTAAACCCGTTGTTTTCGATGTTTGGGTTGTTTCCGCCATATTATATGGCACGCCCCACAGCAACGATTATTGAAAATCGGTACAAAAAGATGATGGAAGAATACCGGATAGAGTTCCTCGAACTGACTGGTGATATTGAGCAGGTGGTCAACCGTGTGCTTGCTCTTTCATTTCCCGCTGATTTGGATGCCCGGTTTGAAGTGCTGCGAAATCAGGTCAAGAAACAGTTTACCGATTTTGTGCAGGAATCACTCAGGTTTGATCCTTCGCTGGAAGCTTTTGCTCATCAAACGTATGGAAAAATTGATTACACAGTAAAACAGTTTGAAACCAAAGTGTTTGCCTCTCATAAACGGAAATCCAAAGAAACCAGGGAACGTATCTATCGGCTTTGGCGAACCTTATATACTAATCGCGGGTTACAGGAACGGTCGATGAATCCAACGTACTTTTTAGCGAAATATGGTTTGGGGTTCGTGACGTTTTTATATGAACAGCTTGATTGTGAAGAAAAAGCTCACCAGTTGATTTACATGTCGGATTATAAGGTTGACATAACATGATAATAGGAATCACGTGTTATCCCGTTGCTGGAGGGTCCGGAATCGTTGCGACAGAGCTTGGACAACAGCTTGCCGCACGCGGGCATCAGGTTCATTTTATTTCGTATGCCATTCCGTTTCGCCTTGATAACTTTCGGACGAATCTTATGTATCACGGAGTGGAAACAACAGCCTACCCGTTGTTCAAATTCCCACCCTATACTCTTACGCTGGCTGCAAAAATGGCTGAAGTGTCTCGTAATTTCAAGCTCGATATTCTTCACATGCACTATGCCATTCCCCATGCCACCTGTGCCTACCTTGCCCGACAACTTCTTGCCTCCAACAATGAACCAATACCCAAAATTATTACCACCCTGCATGGAACAGATATTACCCTGGTAGGTTCTGACCCCTCGTTTTATGATATTACCCGCTTTTCTATCCATGCTTCCGATGGACTGACTGCGGTATCGAAATATCTTGCTGATGAAACAATTGATGTGTTCAAAGTGAAAAAAGAAATCCGTGTTATACATAATTTTTTCGATGAGCATCGTTTCAAGCCTCGTAACGGGTGTTGTCACCGGAAAGAATTTGCCACCGAACATGAATTTCTCATTGCCCATGTTTCCAATTTCCGCCCGGTTAAACGTACCCTTGATGTTATTGATATATTTGAGAAAATATCTGCGGAACTTCCGGCAAAGTTGGTGTTGATTGGGGAAGGTCCTGATACCATCTTAGCCCGTCGGCAGATAAACAAAAAAGGGCTGAATGATTCGGTGATATTTCTTGGTAATCAAAGTCGTATTGAAGCGGTGTTACCATGCGCTGATTTATTCCTGATGCCTTCGGAAGAGGAATCATTCGGGTTAGCGGCTTTGGAGGCATTGGCGTGCGGGGTTCCGGTTATTGGTACAGCGGGTACGGGATTGTCGGAAGTAGTTGATGATTACAAAAATGGATTCCTTTTGCCGGTAGGAGATACAACCTCCATGGCACGGGCGGCTATCTCTCTTTTGAAAGATGTTGAGCGGCTTGAAGAATTCAAGAAAGCTGCTGCTGAAATTGCTTTACGTCGGTTTAACTCGGAGAAGATAATTACCGAGTATGAACGGTACTACGAAGAGGTGCTCAATGCCTGAACCGGTTACCTTAGATGTGTTGGCTATTGCGGCACACCCGGACGATATCGAAATCACTTGTGGCGGGACTCTGATAAAGTTAGCAGCGATGGGACGTGTCACCGGGGCACTGGACTTGACACGGGGAGAGATGGGTACGCTTGGTGATGAACGTTCCCGAAAGGCTGAGGCTGCCCAGGCAGGTGAGGTGATGGGGCTAAGCTGGCGTGGTAATCTCGCTTTACCTGACTCGGCGGTGGCGTACAACCAGGAAAATAAACTCAAAATCGCCCAGGTTATTCGTGACACCAAACCGGAGTTGGTTATTCTGCCGCATTGGGAACAACGCCACCCCGACCATCTAACCTGCAGTCGTTTGGGATACGATGCCTGTTTTCTTGCCGGGTTGAAAAAAATAAACCTGCAAGGTGAGCCGTATCGACCGCGTAAGATTATGTATGTATCGTATTTCCGTAATACGGACTATTCGTTTCTTGTCGATATCAGCAAGTATTTTGAGAAGAAGTGTGATGCGGTCAGAGCATACCGATCACAGTTCGGTGGTGAGGTAACGGCAAAACAAATCTTTCAACCGGGACTGGATATTTTCGATCTCATGCGTACCCGTGCCGCTGCTCTGGGACAACTGGTCGGCGTGCAATACGCCGAAGCATTTACGATTAAAGAGCATATCCTCATAGATGACCCGCAGAAAATACCGGTACAGTCGATTTAATTTTCGTATGTATCATCTTACAGTCAAGCTGAGCGATACTACACTTATAGTATATTTATAATGGCGGAAGGGGTGGGAATCGAACCCACCAGGGACAATACGATTGCCCCCCACACGGCTTTGAAGGCCGGGACCGCCACCAGACGGCATCCGCTTCCGGCAAAAGTATATAGTAAATTAATATAATTGGCAATAAAAACAGTTGCCCTCTCGATTTCGTTCAGAGTGAATAAATCCTATGGTGTGTTAAAAAAGACCTGCCGGGTATTCCGACAGGTCTTTTAGTTTATGTTTGACTCTGTATAAATAATCTCACAATCTGTCAGTATGACAGATTTGCGTTTACATTCACCACTTCAATACGTGAAAGGTGTCGGACCACGTAAGGCGGAAGTGTTAGCGAAGTACGGAATGTACACGGTATCTGATCTGCTTTGGTATTTTCCACGAAGTTATCTTGACAGGTCAACGATTGTACCAATCAATCAAGTTAAAGTTGATCAAATGGTAACAATTGTTGGACAGGTAAAAGCACATGGGATATTACACGGACGACGGAAACGATACGAGGTTATTCTCGAAGATAAGACCGGGGCAATTTCCCTTATCTGGTTCCAGCCACTTCATTACTGGTCGCGTGTGTTCAAGAAGGGGCAATGGTACGCCGCATCTGGAGTAGTCAGCTATTTTATGGGACACCAGATAATTCATCCTGATTTGGGACGTCTCGATGACGAAAGTGATAACATGATTCATGCCGGGCGGATTATTCCGGTATATCCACAGACTTCGGAGTTGAACAAAGTCGGGTTGAACAGTAAGGGTATCCGTCGTCTGACAACATTTGTATTCGAGCATCTTTCGGAAACTATTCCTGATTATTTACCGGGAGAAGAGTGTCGATTGCACCAACTGCCATCATTGCATGAAGCAATATACCGTATTCATTACCCGGACACACGGGCACAAATCGAAACCTGTCGACGGCGGTTGGCATTTGATGAATTATTGGAATTGCAGTTCTTGGTATTTCGGAGTCGTCGGGAACGGGAAACGGTCAGGAAGAATCACCGGTACCGTACTTCAGCAAATGTTATTGGAGCTCTTATAAAAAAACTGCCGTTTGAGCTTACCACAGGACAGAAGCAATCCATCAAAGAAATCATCAATGACTTACAACAAGAACAACCTATGAATCGGATGCTTCAGGGGGATGTCGGTTGCGGGAAAACGCTGGTGGCGATAGCAGCAGCGTTTTATGCCGCGAAGAACACATTGCAAACGGCATTCATGGCGCCAACTGAAATATTAGCCGAACAGCATTATCGTAATTGGCATGATTTGCTCGCCGAGGAAGGGGTAACAAGCGCACTGTTGACTTCGAGTTTGTCAAAAGCAAAAAAGGAGCAGGTTGCCAAAGCATGTACTGAAGGAGAAATTGATATCCTGTTTGGTACTCACGCTCTTATTTATGATTATGTTTCTTTTAAGCAACTGGGGCTTGTGATAATTGATGAACAGCATCGCTTTGGTGTAAAACAGCGAGGGAAATTGTATGCCAAGGGAGAAAACCCCGACCTGCTCGTGATGACTGCAACCCCCATTCCTCGTACATTGACACTAACGCTCTATGGTGATTTGGATATTTCCACAATCAAAGATTTACCGCCCGGGCGAAAACCGGTACGAACCGCTTGGCGAACACAGGAGGTACGGGAAAAGGTATATGCTTTTGTCCGTGATGAAATTGCCAAAGGAGGGCAGGTTTACATTATTTATCCCATTATTGAGAAAAGCGAACGGATTGAGCTTGAAAATGTCGAAGATGCCTACCGGGAACTCTCTGGCGGGGAGTTTAAGGGGTATCGTGTGGGAATGGTGCATGGTCGTATTAAGCCGAAGGAACGGGATGACATTCTCAAACAATTTCATGATGGTGAGCTTGATATTTTAATGGCAACCACTGTTGTTGAAGTGGGACTTGATAACCCCAATGCTACGGTAATGATTATTGAACATGCGGAACGATTTGGTCTGGCGCAACTGCACCAGCTCAGGGGGCGCATCGGCAGGGGAAGCAAACAGGCAACATTGATTGCGATTGCTCATCCGCCATTGACTGATATTGCAAAAAAACGTCTGGAATACTTTTCCCAGACAACGGATGGCTTCAAAATTGCAGAAGCCGACCTGGAACTGCGCGGACCGGGGGAAATGTATGGTGTGAAACAATCCGGGCTGCCGGAGTTACGTGCCGCCCGGTTGTCAACTGACAGGGATTTGCTGGAAGCCGCCCGGAAACTGCTTGTTCAATTATTTACGAGTGTACAGAGCCTTGACAGCACGTACAGAAACTTGTATACCTACCTGGTGAAAAAAACTGCATCCCGGAATGTTACATTAGGTGGGGGATAAGTGTATAAAATGTGGGGGTGTTGCTAAGGGAGAAATGGCGATGACAAACTCGACAGAAACAAATAACCAGTTGTTTACGCAGTTGGTATTGTCGCTACAGATGGGAGCGATGCAGCAGTTAGGGAAAATTGCTTCACCGGTTACCGGTAAAATAGAACGTGATTTGGTGATGGCAAAAGCCAGTATTGATATGCTGGAAATGCTTGAGGTGAAAACCAAGGGCAACTTGACTTCCGACGAAGAAAAACTGCTTTCACATGTACTGTATGAATTGCGTTTGAATTATGTCGATGAAGTAAATAAAAAAGACCGGCAACCAGAAACAAAACCGGAAAAAGAGGAAAAACCTGAAAAAGAAGAAAAATCGGAAGCTTCAAAACCAACAGAACAACAGGAAACGGTAAGCGAACCCTCTAAAACGGATGAATAAAACTATTATTACCGGTTGAATCCCTGTGGGGTTTACGTGTATAAGTAAAAGAGAAGAGGATATTTCCATATACTACAAGGTTTAATATACTTGCCAACTAACCGGCGACAAGGTATATTTGTCTTAGATGAAAATGATTGAACAACCGTCACTTAAACCGAATAACCCGAGAGCGGATATCATACGCGTTTTTGGAAATTCAGTCGAATTTGACAAGCCCTTGGCTCCGTTTACAAGTTATAAAACCGGTGGGGCGGCACAATATTTTATCCAGGCAAAGACTGTCGAGGATATTTTGCGGGCGGTGACAGGTGCGAACAAGCTTGGAATACCGTTGTTTTTTATCGGCGGCGGTTCGAATTTGCTTGTTTCTGATAATGGTTTCAACGGGTTGGTTGTCAAGGTTGATGTCCGAGGAATGAAGGTTGTCGATAAGACAGTTATTGAGTGTGGAGCGGGTGAGGACCTGATGAAGCTGGTAGAATTTGCCGCTGAGCATGGGTTGACTGGTATAGAATTTGCAGCAGGTATCTGGGGGACGGTGGGAGGCGCTGTGTATGGTAACGCCGGAGCCTATGGTGGGGAAATTGGTAAAGTTATAGAAAGTGTCACAGTAGTTAGCCCGAATGGTGAATTGAAAAGCGTTAATCAGGAATACTGCCGGTTTGGATACCGGGATTCGTACCTGAAAACCAGTGGTGACATCATTATTTCGGTGCGTATTAAATTGTTGTCCGGTAATAAGAAAGAAATAAAAAAACGGGTGGAGGAAATTTTAGCCGATAGAGCTGGAAAACACCCGGAGGCCATGACTGCCGGTTGTGTATTTAAGAATATACCCGACCCAAAAGAACAGTACGGAAAATTACCGGCAGGCCGATTATTAGAACAGGTAGGCGCAAAAGGATTATCTGTCGGTGGCGCCCGTGTTTTTGATAGGCACGCAAATATCATTATTAATACTGGGAATGCAACATCGAGAGATATCAGCGCTTTGATAGAGTTGCTTAAAAAGAAAGTTCGTGATAAATTTGATATCGAGCTTGAAGAAGAGATTATACGAGTTGGTAACTTCTAAACTCACAGGAGGTTATATCGAAAGATTTATAATGAATTAAATTGTGTGAAACAAAACGGAAGTTGTGATTTTAACAACGTCAAAAATTCTGTTATTTTTTGTTTTGACCGTCATGGTGGGTATGATGGGGTGTCCTGTTGTATATGGCGCCTCAGGTTTCTCCATGTCCCTTGAGGAACCACCATCAGAGGTTTCTTCCTATTTAGAACCTCCCAGCAGGTTATCAGTTTCATTAAGTGAACCTCTGTATCCGAATCTTTCCCGATATTTGAATCGTAATCCCAAAGTTGTCGCTTCCAGTTATGAGAAGAAGACACTCCGGTTTAATACTACCATATACAAGCATGGACGCGATTCTCTGACCTTGGTCCCGGTGGCAACAGATGCTGAACGATACATGGCGAAACGGTTGGTGCAAAAGCTTGATCAGAATTTTTATAAAGCCTTAACCCAGTCACTGAAAAACCCCGATGCACGAAAAAAACGGCAGGGATTGGGACTTAGCCTGCAGCTTCCGACTCGTTTGCAACGTGTATTTGGCGAAGGTGGAGCCGGTTTACGGGTCAATGGATTCAGGAAGATTACTTTCGCCGGAAGATCGCAATGGACCGAGGCATCAAACTCACCGGTCTATTCACAAAGTAAATTCCCCTCTTTACACATGGAGCAGTTTTATCGTTTTGATATTACCGGTAACATTGGTTCAAAAATCACGGTAAAAGTTTCTCAGGACAGCCAGACCGATATTCCGCTTACCAACACTTTGCAGATTCGATATAAAGGCGATGAAGATGATATCCTGAAATCCATTGAAGCCGGTAATACTAATCTCAAACTGCCTAATACGCAGTTTGTCGGGTATTCTTCTCGTATTCAGGGGTTGTTTGGTGTCAAAGCGGAAGCCCAGGTTGGTAATCTTCGCATAGTTGGAATAGCGTCGCAGGAAAAGGGTTCTTCCGAGCGAACACGTGTAACGCCCTCTGGTGAAGAAAGTGCCAAGATTATCCGTGACAACGAATATGTGGAACGTCGTATTTTTGACCTTGGTCGTCCGGGGGATTTCCAGCCCGGTGATGATATTATATCATTATTTGTCTATGAAGAACTGGTACAAACACAGGATATCCGCCCGGGTGATGCTTTATATGCCCGGATGTACGTGAACCCGGCATACCCGGACAGCTTCTCAAGTGAAAGTGTCATTCTTACCGATGCGCAAGCGGGTGTTATACAGGTGCAGCCTGATCAATATGAATACTACAGCCTGCCGGATTCAAATAAATACTACATTATTTTCAAATCACCTCGTCGTAACCGTGCGCTTGGGGTTCAGATGCAGATAAAACGCGGTACTGATACCATATTTGTCGGTTCGATTTCTGATACGGCATCTCTGAAGCTGTTGTACTCCCCGGATATGACTCCCGACTACCAGGTATGGAACTTGATGTGGCGAAACTGTTATGCCATTCCCAAAGGTGTGACTATTGATGATTTCGACCTGAAGGTTTATAAGGGGCTTAAAAATAGTGAAAACAGCAGTACTAGTCTGGATTACCAGCAAACGGACCTGGGTACGGAAACATATCTTGAAATACTTGGGCTGGATCAATATGATGCAACGGGAAAGAAGGTGCCTGATGGGAAACTGGATGACCGGTTTGAAATATTCAGGCCCGATTTAGGGTTGTTGATTTTCCCGCATCGAAGACCGTTTGCGAACGATACGACATTTGTATCCGAAACCGGTAAGGAAACGCAGCCGTTGCAGGATACAGTGCATAATATCTATTTCTATCTGCCTCGAGGAACAGAAAAAACCGATGCCAGCAGGTATTTCCTGAAACTGTTTACCAAGTCGCGGAGTACCATCATTCGATTGGGGAAACCTAATATCATTGAAGGCTCGGAGTCGATTACCTTAAACGGCAGGCAGCTTCAAAAAGGAAAAGATTATACTATTGATTATTCTTTTGGACAGGTAACGCTTCTCACCGATGAGGCGGGGGATCCCAATGCGGATATTAATATTGATTTTTCGTATGCCCCGTTTTTTGCTGTGCAAAAGAAAACGCTGCTTGGATTACGAGCCGAATATGAATGGAATAAAGATTTCAAAATCGGTTCGACTGTTCTTTTCAAATCTGACAAGGCTCAGGACAGAAAACCACGGGTCGGGATGGAAACGGCAAAAGCCACGGTTTTTGATGTGGATGCTTCTTTGAGCTTGCGTCCCAATTTCTTGACCAAGCTGGCAAATGCGCTTCCTTTTTACTCTACGGAAACACCGTCCAATCTGAAGCTGTCCGGGGAAATTGCCCAGTCGCACCCGAACCCCAATGTTGAAGGGAAAGCGTATATTGATGACTTTGAAGCTTCCTCGGAACATTTGACGTTAGGTACGAATCGTACTCTCTGGAGAAAGTCCAGCCGTCCTCTTCAGGTCGAACTGGATAGAGAACGAGCGAAGCTGCTCTGGCATAATCCCCGTGATCCGCTGAATATTGAAGATGTGTATGACCGTGACCCTCGTCAGGGATCCGGAACATTGCGTTCACTTCGGATGGTATTCCGCCCGAATTATCTGGATACGATTTGGGATACTACGGTAGTGGGTGAAGATACGACCTACTCCATTGTGTCTATTGAAGAGCCGGCAATTCCACGAAAATCCTGGGCGGGTATCACACGCTTTTTTGGTGGAAGGATAGACAGTAAACGCATCCAGTTATTTGAATTCCGTGCTCGAGCAAGTAAAGGAGCTGTGCTTCACTTTGATTTTGGAAAAGTGAGTGAAGACATCAATGGCGATGGGAATGCGTTTAACGAAGATCAGACTAATACCGGAAACTTCCTTCCCTCAGAAGATGTCGGATTGGATGGTTTACCGGATTCGTTGGAACCACGGTATGACCCGATAACCAATCCCGACCCTAATGGTGATGACTGGTTTTTCCTCGGTGACGGGAAATGCCCGTTGTCACCTGATGAATGTGCCACACTTCAGGACCCCAATGCCTGGAATGATTCTCTCTATTATGAATGGCTGAATGGCACCGAAGGCAACAAGACTGATTTCGAATTCCTTGAAATCCCGGATAAAGAAGCATTTGAAAATGGGATGAGGACTGAAAACGGTTACTTCTCTTATACGGTTGTTTTCGATCCCGATCACCCTTCACCATTCCGGGTGGATGAATCCAAGTTTGAGGGTACCAGGGGGGATGAACCATGGTACACCTATCGTATCCCTATTCGTGATCCTGAACTTCTTGATGGTATCTTTACCGATAACCCGGAAGACCCGGCTATTCAGCCGGACTGGGATGCCAGCCGGATTCGTCATGTTCGGGTTTGGTTTGAGTCACGGGATGGGCAGACAACGCCGGATACGGTGGAAATAGCGGACTGGTACTTTGTGCAGTCCAACTGGCGTGATACCTTGATTACTCCTGATAGTATGACCACCACCACCCAGTTTGTGGTAGCATCAATCAGTGAAGAAGATAGTACCTTTATCGCTCCACCGGGTGTCGAGGCATACGTTGACCCGACAACGGATGTGACCGAATCACAAAAGGGCTTGCTGTTAAAGTATGAGAACCTGGATTATCACGATACCTGTCTTGCGGTGAAGCACCTGTTAAGTGTTGACCGGTATTCCGGGTATAGAAAACTGGAGATGTATGTTCACGGAAAACACGGAAGTCCGATTGATGAAGGGAAGGTGCTATTCTTCTTCCGGCTGGGTACGGACTCAGTTAACTTTTATGAACAGCGAAGGTTTATCCGGGACGGCTGGAACGAAAGCAACTATATCTCTATGGATTTTAATCAAATCACCGCCTTGAAAGATGCTTTCCAACGGACTCATCCACGAACGGAATGGAGAAATGCCGATACTCTTGCCGGTGATTTGCGGGTTAAGGGAAATCCGAATCTCAACGAGATAAAATATTTTGCGGCTGGGGTCATTAACCTTGATACCCTGAACAATCATAAAGTATCCGGTGAAATATGGCTGGATGAATTACGCGTGACAGAAGTTCGCCGTGATGTGGGTACTGCCGGTCGGCTTTCCATAAATGGTACTGTTGCCGATTTGGGCAGTTATAGTTTCTCGTTCCAGTCGCGTGACCCGTATTTCCGAGGGCTGTCATCATCAACTCGCGGCGGTTCCAGCGAGAACCTTGGCTCCGGACAAACACAAACAAGTTTGGCATATTCCGTGCAGCTCAATCTTGATAAGTTCTTGCCGAAATCATGGGGAGCGCGAATACCGATTAACTATAACTTCAATAAATCAACCTCAACTCCCCTGTTGCGAAATGGCTCTGATATTATTCTTCCTGAAGAAATTCGCAGGAGTGAGCAATCAACTTCTCGGTCACTTTCCTTTACTGCGAGTGAATCATTCAACCGCAAGGGACGAAACCCGTTGTTTAATCTTTTGCTGAACCGATTGAAAACATCATTTTCCTATCGGAGGAATACCCGTACATCAGTGAATGTCCCGTACAGCTTAGGTGAAAATTACAATATCCGGCAAAGTTTCGATATGAGTGTGAAAAAACCACCATCATTGCCGATTTTCTTCTGGACAAAGTGGATACCGATTTTCAACCGGCTTTCCGAGTCACGACTTGGGCTTTATCCCAGTGTCTGGAGAATGTCGGGCGGGTATGACAGGAATTTACAGATTTCCGACGATATTGATGGCAATCGTCGTTCGTCATTGAAACGCAATCTCGATGCCAAGATGGATATAACATACCCGGTATTCCAAAACTTATCGGTAACATTACACTATGATACCCGTCGTGACCTTTCAAACCCTGATGACCTGCGCTTGAAGTTGAGAGATCCGAAAATCGGTATTGAATTGAATTTCAACCAGTCGGCAACGGTTAACTATAAACCAAAACTTATCTGGTTTGCCACCACGGATCTTTCCTATCAGGCGACATATTCGGATAGCTGGGAGCGTTCTTCGGAGTCTCGTCGTTCCAATATGAGCCGGTCATGGGGGATAAAAGGAACTTTTGACCACATGAAATTATTCGGCGGGAAAGGTTCCGGACGAAGCGGGTATCAACGGGGGAGACGCGGACGTGGAGGATACCGAGCCGGTTCAGAGAAAAATAACGATAAGAACAAAACGAAGGGAAGCGGCAAACCATTTTATGATCCGCCACTGGCTGTTTTCAGGTTCTTAACCAGTTGGATACAACCGGTAAAGTATAATTATTCTGAGAATTTCAACATGTCATTGCCGGGCATGCGGGAGCGTCCGAGTTTGAAGTATCGGCTTGGACTTACCCGGGAGGCAAATGTATTGACTATTGCCCAGGGGCTTAACCCCAATTCCGGAGAGGGACAAAAATATGAGTTCTCGAGCGGTTTCAAATTTCTTGGCGGTATCTCGACGGATGTCCGTTTTAAGCGAAGCATTGCCAAAGACTTAATTAAGCAGGGAAAACGGTACAAGAAGGTCTCTACCAATTGGCCTGACTTGATTATTAAGATTCAACGCTTTAAGTATTTCCCACTGTTGAAAGGTCCGCTGAACAAGTTTATTGATGTCTTTACCCCTCGGACAGGTTATACCCGTACGCTGTCTGAAAATTATGATATTGACGGCGGTTTCATTATTTCCCGCTCCACTACTATCAGCCAGAACCCGTTGCTGGGAGTGAATTTCAAACTGTTCAGGACATTATCATTATCGGGAAGTTATAACCTTACGAGAGATATCAAGGATGAGTTTAATCCCAACACCGGTGAATTTCGTTCACAGGGAAAAACCACTCGTAAATCTATCGGATTATCAACCAAGTATTCTTTCTCGTCGCCGAGCGGGATAAACCTGCCTTTGTTTGGACGTATCAAGTTCCGCTCAACAGTTTCTATTACGATTGATGTAAAGAAAAACCAGAGTATAACCGAAAACTACGATTCAAAAGGGAATATCACCTCGTCATCTGAAAAGTCCGATTTCACTGTTTCGCCGGATATCGCCTATACCTTTTCCAAGCAGATTCGTGGAGGTTTACGGATGCGCTGGTCGGATTCTAATACAAACAATCGCAAATCACATCTTCGCGAAGTTCAACTCTGGGTTGAAATTCGATTCTAAAAATACAGTAATGACGTAGGAAAATAGAACCAGGCAATACTTCCTGATTGAAATAAGGAAAAAGGTCCCAAAATGGTTTCCATATCGGGACCCTATATTTTACAAGTTAAAATGCCGGTTATGGCTTTTCACTATATTTCTTTATGGCCTGAAGCAGTTCAATCGGGATGGGGAAGACAAGGGTTGAGTTCTTCTCTGCCGCTACTTCAGTCAGGGTTTGCAGGAACCGAAGTTGCATTGTATTGGGGGAATCAGAAATGATTTTTGCTGCTTCCGCCAACTTTGTTGATGCCTGGTATTCACCCTCGGCGTGAATAACTTTCGAGCGTCGTTCACGTTCCGCTTCTGCTTGTTTTGCTATTGCTCGTATCATTTCCGGTGGCAGATCAACATTTTTTACTTCCACGGCGCTTACTTTTACACCCCATGGTTCAGTCTGTTCATCAATAATCTGCTGCAGTTCACTGTTGATTTTCTCACGGTTTGCCAGCAAGTCATCGAGTTCCACCTGACCAAGAACAGAGCGTAATGTTGTCTGTGCGATTTGTGAGGTCGCCTCGAAGTAATTTGCAACACTCACAATGGCTCTGTTGGGGTCGATAACCTGGAAATACAGTACTGCATTAACCTTTACAGAGACATTGTCCCTCGTAATAACATCCTGTGCCGGGACATCATACGTAATAACACGCAAATCCACCCGAACAATTTTATCGAGAATAGGGATAAGAATAATAAGACCGGGTCCTTTTGTTGCAATCAAACGTCCTAAACGAAAAATAACCCCGCGTTCGTATTCTTTCAGGACTTTAATCATGTTAAACAGCAGAATCAGCAGAAAGAATACAACAATCAACAATCCAATGCCTTGAGCTGGCATATCACTACTCCCTGTTTGAGTTGTTATGTATTACTGATTTTCTTTACTTGTAATGTTAAATTGTCAATACCGATTACTTTAACTTTATCGCCATCGGACAAGGGCTCATCAGATGTCGCCTTCCAGAGAGCGCCCTCCACAAATACCATCCCATCTGGGCGTACCGTTCCGATTTTACCAATCAACCCTTCCTTGCCGATAAACGGTCTCCGGCGAGCTGCTTTGGCAACTACCAGGATAGCGAGCGCAAGCACAATTCCCACAAAGATGACAATTGTAAACAGTATCGACTTGGAAACTTGCAGGGCAGGATCCACGGTATCAATCAGCATAAGCCCTCCAAAGAAAAGAGATATGAGACCACCGATAGTCAGGATGCCATGACTTACTATTTTAATTTCAGCAATGAATAATATTATCGCAAGAATAATGAGCGCCAAACCGGCATAGTTAATGGGTAATGTCTGGAAGGCATAGAGTGCCAGCAGCAGGCAAATAGTGCCTACCACACCGGGAAGAATTGTACCGGGATTATATAGTTCGAGCATGATACCTAATGTCCCGAGAGAAAACAGAATAAAAGCAATATCCGGTTGGGTGATAAGATTCAAAATTATATGAATAAACGATATTTGCAAATCCTCCACCTGGGGGTTGGTAAGATGCATCACTTGTGTACCCGAAGGCAGCTCAACTTGTTTACCGTTTATTTGTCGGAGAAGATCTTTCAGGTTATCCGCCCGAAAATCAATTACATGCAGTTTCAGGGCTTCCCGGTCGGTGATGGATACCGACTCGCGAACGGCTCTTTCCGCCCACTCAGCATTGCGTCCTCGCGTCTCGGCAGCAGCGCGTATTTGAGCCACGGCATCGTTGGTGACTTTTTCGTTCATCACCGAATCGATTTCTTTCCCACCGCCGGAAACAGGATGAGCTGCTCCGATGTTTGTGGTCGGAGCCATAGCAGCAAAATGTGAGGCATAGGTGATATACACTCCGGCGGAACCTGCCCGAGCACCCGATGGAGAAATATAAGTGCACACGGGTACGGGGGAGTTGAGGATATTCTTGCAAATCTCCCAGGTTGGTTTGGTAAACCCACCGGGAGTATTTAACTTAATGACAAGCAATGCAGCATTGTTCTCATTGGCTTTTTCAATAGCTGTCGCAATACGGTCGTTGGTAACGGTCCCGATTGCTCCATCGACTACAATAGTATAAACCAGTTGCTTGTTATCCTCTGCGGTACTTTCTTCTGGAATGGAATCATCCGACTGTATGGAATCCAATGATTTGCCAAGGGTATCAATCGCAGAATCTTTCGCGGCATAGACAGTCAGGACCACGCATGAGAAAAATATCCAAAAAATTGCCATTTTTATCATTTTTGCTCGCATAGTACAATATATGCCAGAAGCATCAATGAAGTCAATCATTTAACGGTTTGGGGTGCTTTCCTGAAACCACTATTTCAGTTTTTGCAGCGACAGGATGGATATCACAATGTTATTGAATTGTCCCGGTATTTCACTTTGCCGTCAAGAACCGTTCCCAACACCTTGATATGTTCAATTTTGGTGGGGGCTGTTTTGGTAATATCATCTGAAAGGACAATAAAGTCCGCCGGATAACCGGGCAGCAAATACCCCCGACAGTGGGATTCCCCGGAAGCAATGGCAGAGCCGACAGTGAAAGCTGATAGTGCTTCAAATGCAGTCAAACGTTGTTCTGGGTAAAATGTGTCACGACTATGTGGTTTTGCCCTGCGAACAGCGGCTGCCATGCCGGAAATAGGATCGAGCGGCTCAATCGGACAATCGGAACCAAAGGCTACGTCAATACCTTTATTGAGAAACGTGCGGAAGATATAGGCGTTTGCTCCCCGTGCGCCCCAGTAATCCCTGACCATATCAATATCAGATGGACAATGTGATGGTTGCACCGACGCGACAATGCCTAACTGTTTTATCCGTTGAATATCTTTTTTTCGTACCAGTTGCAGGTGTTCTATCCGATGCCGCACCGGTGGTTGTGGGGGAGAGGTTTGTTCAAAAGCATCAAGCACGTTAGCTACTGCTTTGTCTCCGATGGCATGAATAGCGACCGGTAGTTCCAGTTTTCCGGCAGTACGGATATATGTCATCATTTTACTGACAGAAGTAACTTCGATACCATAGTTATGTTTTGAGCCGATGTACTTGTTAAAACATAACGCGGTCTGACTCCCAAGAGCGCCATCGGCAAAAATCTTTATCCCGGCAAGACGAAAAAAATCGGTCCCGGTACCATAGCGGGTCTTTGTTTTCCGAAGGAGCGGAAGCAAGTCAACAGGGGCATAGTAATTTATCCGTATCCCCACTTTGCCCTGTTCGGCACGCTTCATGAAAAACGCAAAGGCATCCGGGTTGTCCATCGAGTGTACCCCGGTTACTCCTTTCTCGTAAGCAATACGGAGAGCTTTTGCATACAAACGGTCAACAGTTGATTGTGATGGATGGGGTATTTTGGCAAACACCGGTTCATAAGCGGGTATTTCCCTGAGAATACCGGTCGGAGTTCCATCGGGAAACCGGATAATAGCCCCACCCTCAGGATCTCGGGTACGGCTGGTTATTCCGGCAAGCTCCAGCGCTTTGCTGTTTGCCCAGGCGGAGTGCTGATCTTTCGAGAAGATAATTGCCGGTCTGTTGCCGGTTACGTTGTCAAGCATATACCTGTCAGGTTCTACCTGTGGTTTGAATCGGTGCAGCTCGTATCCCTCACCTAATACCCATTCATTGCGTTTTAATGTCTTGGCGTGCTGTGTTATTTTATCAAGGCAAGCCTGAAAGGAGTTCAAACCATGCAACCGTACTGTTGCCAGAGATAATGCGAAAAAGTAAAAGTGAGTGTGAGCATCTACAAAACCCGGAACAACCGTAAGTCCTTTCAAATCCACCCGATGCCAGCGACGGAACTGTTCTGCCTGCTGAAGGTTATCACCGATAGCCACAACTCGTCCTTTCTCAACAGCCATGGAATTGACCGTAAGGGCTCCGTGCATCGTATAGATACGGGCATTACAAATTAAACTCTTCGTCGTCAAAGCGTGCTCCTTTTACTCGTACATCACCATCACGTTGTGTCAACCGTATCCGGTCCATTTCTTCAAGGACAGGGATGGCAAATTTACGGGTCATGCCAAACTGCTCCCGCAAATCAGCAACCGCCATTGAATCTGAATGAGACAAATGTTTTTTTATGAACCGTATTATTTCCTGCCATGTCTCCCGTAAAAAAACAAAACTGCCACCACACTTGTACCCCTGACCGGAGTCGAGAATAAACTTGATTGCATCGCGGTAAGGTTTCCCACCTGAGGTTAGCACTTTCAGCGTTGGGGGGGTAAACGGTTCCTGTTTCAGTTCGTTTAGTATCTTGTTGTATGCTGTTTTGACCTCACCTTTCAAACTCATCCCTCTGCCGGGGATAGTGTAGTTGTCACCGACCGTGATAAGGCTTCCGTTATCGAGCATGTATCGAATAATAACAGTAGTTCGACCAGAATCGTATGGAGAGAGTTGTTGTACCTGTTCCTGTGATATACCAAGGAAATGCGACTTATCTTCAAGAAAAGTCCTAATATTTTTCTGTATTTCTGCCACCGCTTGCTCCATGCGTTCAGGATGGTAGAGATATGATTCAAAACGGGTAATCTTGTTACTTTTCAGCAGGTCATGTACAACCTTCTTTATCTCTGCTGCCGCATAGTCTGTATTTTGCAACAAATTATCCTGTTTGATAACAACCTGCTTGTTTATTTCCGACAAAATGAGAGCCGACAGTTGTCCGCTGGTTCGTTCCTGAAGATAACGATACTTCTCTAAATAACGTTGACGGGGGAAATGGGGGAGATGGTCAAGTACCTGTCCGCCACCAAGAGTTACCATTGGGGTTGGTAAACGCATGATATAATGATCGCCAACATAGCTGAGTACCTGGATGTCCGGTTTGAAAAAGATAATACCTTTTTCTGAGGGGTTGATTTGTTTTTGTCCATATAGACGGATTTCCCCTTCAATTTCAGTCGTCCCAATAATAAGAAGAACGCGCCGACGATTCGCAAGGCTGACCGGTGAGTTGTTGAGCAGCTCAATGGATAACGCCAGCACCGGGTTGTCTTCAAAGAATGACAAATCGTTTCTGTCAGTAATAACCCCACCGCGGATAAGCAGCTCCTTATCGACTCCGGTAAGTGAAATAGCGGTACGCTGCCCCGGAACAGCCGTCTGAACATCACGACCGTTCGACTGCAGGGAACGAATTTTCCCCGTTACCTGTGCGGGCCACACCGTTACCGGCTGGCTTACCTGTAAACTTCCGCCACGAAGGGTTCCGGTTACGATACCGCCAATTCCCTGCCGAATGAACGAGCGGTCTATGTACAATCGCGGTTTGCCGATATCTTTACGTACCGAGACAGTACCGATAAGGCTGTCAAGATAGTTTCCCAGCTTGTCAAACCCCTCTCCGGTTTGTGCGGAAACTTTGAATATGGGGGCATCGGCAAGAAAAGAACCGGTTACTTTTTCGTGAATTTCCTGCTCCAATAACTCCAGCCAGTCTTGCTCGACAAGGTCGATTTTATTCAGGACAATAACTCCCTGGGTTACTCCCAGCAGGCGAACTACCTGGAAATGCTCCTCGCTCTGTGGCATCCAGCCGTCATCAGCGGCAACCACCAGCATGACAACATCAATCCCACCGGCTCCGGCAATCATATTTTTTACGAATCGCTCATGTCCCGGAACATCGACAAAAGCGATACTGTCCCCCGATGGGGTGTTGCGAAAGGCAAAGCCGAGGTCAATAGTCATTCCCCGCGCTTTTTCTTCCGGGAGACGGTCCGGGTCGGTCCCGGTCAGGCGTTTTACGATTGAGGATTTTCCGTGGTCGATATGTCCGGCAGTACCTATGATAATCATCTCAACATCACTCTATAACGTTTTTAATCGCTGTTGCAAGAAGAGGGAGGTCATCGACATCAATTGCTTTCATATCGAGAATAAAGCGGTCATCTTCGATGCGACCTATAACGGGAGGGGAGAGTTTACGAAATACCGTCATTGTCGTTGTTGGTTTATATTCTTTTGAGAAAACAATACCGACTGAGGGAATAGCCGATTCCGGCAGGGCTCCTCCACCGACAAATGAGCTGGTTGCTTCGACCGACAGCCCGGAGGGGTTGCCGATATCAGCAAGTATCTTTTTGGCTCGTTTATACAATTCCGATTCCGGGACAGAAAGAATGGACCAGAGTTTTATTTTTTCTTTATAGTTCCCGTTGAGGTATATCCCAAACAAGTGCTCCAGCATGGAAAAAACGATTTTATCTACCCGCATCGTCCTGAACAGGGCATTGCGTTTTATCTTTTGTATATACTCTTTTTTACCGACAATGAGTCCTGCCTGCACCCCTCCCAGCAGCTTATCACCGGAAAAAGTTGTCAATACCGCTCCGGCACGTACAGATTGCTGAACCGTTGGCTCGCTGTATCCTAGAAGCTCCCGCATATCAATAAAGACCCCGCTTCCGAGATCATTTACCACCGGTAAATTGTGGCTGTTGCCTAGGTTTACTAACTCCTTCAGGGCAACTTCTTCAGTAAAGCCACCTTGAACAAAATTGCTTTTATGCACTTTAAGCAGGAGTCCCGTTTGTGGTTTGATATGGGAAGCATAGTCATCGAGCGTTGTAATGTTGGTTGTGCCTACTTCACAGAGTTTTGCCCCAGATTTTCTCAGGATATCGGGAATACGAAACCCACCGCCGATTTGTACCAGTTCACCCCGCGAGATAATTACTTCTTTGCGGTTGGCAAAGGTGTTCAGGACAATAAACAGAGCAGCAGCACAATTATTGACAACCGTTGCCGCTTCAGTACCGGCAAGCAAGGCAAGGTAGCGTTCACATGCCAGACCACGTTTTCCACGAGTGCCCCGCGCAAGATCAAACTCGATATTTCCGTATCCGGTGACAGTTTGTTTTATGGCGTCGATAAGTGATTCCGAAAGTGGCGCGCGACCAAGGTTGGTGTGCACGACAATCCCGGTCGCATTGATAATCCGGGTAATTTCCTGTCGCTTGATATCGGCAATAGCTGTCTTGATAGTTGAAACAAGTTTCCTGTGGGTAATTGGTTTTCCTGTTTTTTGGAGCTGTTGCTTGAGGTCTGCTACGGTTGCCTTGATAATGTCCGAAGCTACCGGTCGGGGAACTTGTACAATCGTATCCGCCAGCTCCTGCATTTGCAGCAGTTCTTCCACTGCGGGAAAATCTCGCATCGTTTTTATCATAGAGAGGGCCATTTCGATGGATTATAAATTATTTCTGTTACTACTCTTCCAACATTTGACAACGCTTCCGCTGAGCATTTATCCGGGGTGTCAAACTCGGTATGCCAGTATGGATAGTCAATATCAATGATATCCACTGCCGGGATACCCACTGCCAGCAATGAAAGATGGTCGTCGAGTATGGCATGTTTTACCGAATCAATAAAGGTCGAGATACCAAGCTCTCGAGCTGTATTCCATATCATATCATTCAGCGGCTTTTGAAATTTTTCCGAATATCCTTCACGGTAGAATTGCTGCTGTTTGTCTCCCACCATGTCAAGCACAATACCAAAACGGTAGGTTCCGTGAACAACACGCCGGGCAAACTCTTTTGAGCCCAGCAGGTAATATTGATTGTCGCCAGGTTTGCCCCAGTCTTCACCATCGACAAATACCAGGTCAATATCGCATGGCGGTAATTGTTTTGTAGAGAGTCGCGCCAGCTCCATCAACACCGCCACCCCTGATGCCCCGTCATTGGCGCCGTCAATCGGTTTATCTTTCAGGGTCGAGTCGGAAGCGTATTCGGCACGGGGACGGCTGTCATAGTGTGCCAACAGGACAATACGTCCCACAGAGCTTTTGGGATTATTGATATGAGCAATAAAATTCACCATGGTGATATTTTTACCGGAATACGGATCGGGGAAAATAAAAACTTGTGAATCGACAGGTATGTTCAGGCTGTCAAAAAAAGACTTGAAATACTCCCGACATTTTGCCGATGCCTCTGTGCCGGGAACACGAGGCCCAAAAGCAACCTGTTGCTCAAGATACGTGTATGCCAGGTTGCCGTCGAACGGTGGAGGGACAATGGTTTGTGGAGAACATCCGATGGTACACAAGACTATGCCGATAAGTATAGTAATATGAATATAACTGTTTTTCATGCTGACAAGTAGGCGGAAACAGCTTTCGATGTCAATTGAAAAACATATTTTCGAACGTTGTAAAGACTGTTACCTTTTCAAGGGAATAAGGTATCCAAAGGTCAGTCGCACTGTTTGAATTCTCACCTCTTCTTTTCGAATACCGATTTCATTGTTCGGATAACTCGAGGTTGTAACGAGCTTGGGGCGTACATCGGTAATGATAACTTCAATTGAAAAAAATTGGTTCATTCGCAATCCGAAAGTAAGGCGATACCCGATATGCAACGGCATACTGACTGCGGTAACGTATTCGGTTCTCCATAAAGAGTCGGCAACTTCTTTGTCAAGTTGCAAATAGTTCTTACTAAATACAAACCCCAGCCCAAGGTAACCGGTCAACCGGTTCGTTCCTCGGTAGTACAGAAAATCAGCGGCATACGTTGTGTTGTGAAAATCACCTTTCGGGTAGAGTCGTGTTTGCATGCGGCTGAAGCCGTATTCAAACGAGGAACGTACAATAAATGGATGGTGCAAGAGGTATTCATATTTTACGGAAACAATCGGTCCTGCCGAGGAAATATGGTTTGGTCCACACAATCCGGCAGTGAAATGCAGGTTCATATAATTTACGGTATCCTGTTCAACCGGATTCAACGGGTAAAGGGGAGCGGCGGTCAGCCATGTGATGAGTAGTGCCGTCAGCATAATTACTCCAGGTTGCAAGCTCTATTAAATAACGGGTAATTGACCGAAAAGGTCCAATACATTTTTTCACATACAATCATCGGTGTATTTTGCAAATAACAACGACATAATATATTATTATATCCATGATTGATAAGCTTGTACATTCCTGTTTTTTCGGTTTTCTCAAGGTTCTGTAATTTGTTGCCCCACAACAGAAAAATGGCTTTGTTTTCCTTTGAAAGCGGTTGACAATCCAATTATAACCAATATATTACCTGCCTGTATTACCGGACTGTGAATGTAATCACAAGAAGGGTGATGGTGCTTAGTAAGTTGTTGTTAATTATAGTCTTAACGGAGTAAATTATGAGCGACCCGAAAGTCTTCAAAAATTTCATAAACGGTCAGTGGGTGGAGTCAAAATCCGGAGAAACCTATGAGAACCGTAACCCGGCTAACAAGGACGAAGTTGTCGGTGTCTTTCAGAAATCTAATGCTGATGATGTCAAAGATGCTATCGAAGCTGCCAAGAGTGCGTATGAAAAATGGCGCTTGGTTCCGGCTCCCAAACGTGGAGAAATCCTGTACCGTATCGCCAGCCGTTTGACCCGACAAAAGGAAGAGCTCTCTCGCGACATGACCCGCGAAATGGGGAAAATACTCGATGAAACCCGTGGTGACACCCAGGAAGCAATCGATATGACCTATTACATGGCGGGTGAGGGTCGCCGGTTGTTTGGTCAGACGACACCGTCAGAATTGCCTAACAAGTTTAATATGACTGTCCGCCAGCCCCTGGGTGTTTGTTCGTTTATTACGCCGTGGAATTTCCCCATGGCTATTCCGTCATGGAAAACCATGCCGGCTCTCATCTGTGGAAACACGGTTGTTATTAAACCGGCAACCGAGACTCCGCTTTCGGTTGTGAACCTGGCTCGTGTCTGTGAAGAAGAAGGGCTGCCGCCGGGAGTATTCAATGTCGTAACCGGGGCAGGTTCTGCCCTTGGTGACCCGATGATAAACAATCCTGCTGTCCGGGTGGTTTCTTTCACCGGGTCAACTGAGATTGGACGCAAAATATCCGAAGCCTGCGCTACCGATTTCAAACATTGCTGCCTGGAAATGGGTGGAAAGAACGTACAAATCGTAATGGATGATGCCAGGCTGGACCTTGCTGTGGATGGTGCCCTGTGGGGTGCCTTTGGCACAACCGGTCAGCGGTGTACGGCAACCAGCCGAATTGTTTGTCATAAAGATGTCATCAAAGAGTTTACTGAACGTCTTGTTGAACGGGCAAAGTCTCTCAAGGTTGGCAATGGCCTGGATGAATCGGTCCAGATGGGACCATGTATCAATGAAGGACAGTTGCAGACAGTGCTCAGCTACATCGAGATTGGCAAAAAAGAAGGCGCCAAACTCATGACCGGTGGCGAACGGTTGACTGGTGGTGACTACGATAAGGGCTACTTTGTCCAGCCGACTATTTTCGGTGAAGTCAACCAGAGTATGCGTATCTGGCGTGAAGAGATTTTCGGTCCCGTACTCGGAATTGCTGTTTGCAATTCTCTTGATGAAGCTATCGAGATGGCAAATGACACTTCCTATGGTTTGTCGGCATCGATTTATACCCAGGACATCAATAATGCCTACCGGGCGATGCGTGATGTGTACACCGGCATTTTCTATGTCAACGCTCCTACTATCGGAGCCGAAACACATCTGCCGTTTGGCGGAACAAAAGAAACCGGCAATGGTCACCGTGAAGCTGCCATGGCAGCTTTGGATGTGTTCAGTGAGTGGAAATCTGTCTATGTCGATTTCTCCGGTTCGCTCCAGCGGGCGCAGATTGATAATGCATAGCAGTAACTTGTAAGGTACGAAAATTGGCTCGACGGAAATACATATTCACTTTAACAGCAGGATACATCCCGTTGTACCTGATTGTTCATATTTGGATAGCGTCATCAATTTAGACAACTACTTATTTTCGTTGTACTGATGTTTGAATTGTTAACCTATAATTATGAACATGAGAGGATAAGATGGCTAAGAATAGAAAAAAAGTGATTATCATGGGAGCCGCCGGACGTGACTTCCACAATTTCAATACCCTGTATCGTGATAACAGTGATGTCGAAGTAGTTGCCTTTACTGCTACCCAGATTCCTGATATTGAAGGACGTGTCTATCCGGCAGTATTAGCTGGCAAGCTGTACCCGAAAGGTATCCCGATTGAAGATGAAGCCAAGCTGCTCGACCTGATTAAAAAGCATAACGTGGATGAAGTAATATTCTCCTATTCTGATGTTCCATATCAGTACGTAATGGAAAAAGCGGCGTATGTTATGTCGGCTGGGGCACGGTTTGCGGTCGAGGGCAGTTACCCGACCATGATTGAATCCAAGAAACCGGTTGTTGCGGTCTGTGCCATTCGTACCGGTTGCGGAAAATCACAAACCACCCGCCGGGTTGCCAATGTGTTGCAGTCACTTGGCAAGAAGGTTGTCGCTATCCGTCATCCTATGCCGTATGGAGACCTTGCCAAGCAAGCCTGTCAGCGATTTGCTTCACTTGCCGATTTGGACAAACACAAATGTACGATTGAGGAACGCGAAGAATACGAACCCCACATCAACCGCGGCGTGATTGTTTATGCCGGTGTCGATTATGAAATGATTCTCCGTGAAGCGGAAAAAGAAGCGGATATCATTCTTTGGGATGGCGGTAATAACGACATGTCATTCTACAAGCCGGACCTGCTGATAACCGTTGTTGACCCGCATCGTCCGGGACATGAGTTGACCTACTATCCCGGACAGAACAATTTGCTGATGGCTGATGTGATTGTTATCAATAAGATTGATTCCGCTGACCCGGAAGATATTATCGAAGTACGTCAGAATATCGCCGCTTACAACCCCGGTGCAGTTGTTGTTGATGCTGCCTCACCGTTGACGGTTGAAAATGGCGACAAGATTAAAGGGAAAAAGGTGTTGGTGGTCGAGGATGGTCCTACCCTCACGCATGGCGGTATGGCGTATGGTGCCGGGGTGGTTGCTGCCGAGAAATATGGCGCCGCCGAACTGGTTGACCCTCGTCCATATACCGTAAAATCAATTACCGACACCTTTAAGAAGTACCCGGATATCGGTATTCTGTTGCCGGCGATGGGCTATGGCGCCAAGCAGGTAAAAGATCTGGAAACGACCATCAACCGGACAAAGTGCGATTTGGTTATTGTCGCAACACCGATTGATTTGAGCCGTATTATAAAGATAAAGAAACCGTGGGTGAGAGTCGGATACAACCTTCAGGAAATCGGCACTCCGAATCTTGAGGATGTTCTCACCGAGTTTCTTGATAAAACAAAAAAGAGCTCGAAACAACGAGGCTCCAGGAAGTAAACGACAATAGAAAAGCGGGTCGGGGAAACTCGACCCGCTTTCCTTAGTAAAGAAGTGTTGCAAGGGTATCAGGTACATACATCATGAGCAAACACAAAAAAGCAGTTGTAGCCCTTGGCGGTAATGCTATTACAAGACCGGATCAGGAAGACACAATTGCCAATCAGTTTGCCAATACCCGTAAATCACTCGATGGTATTGTGGAATTAGCCCGTGATGGATTTGATTTGGTTATTACTCATGGCAATGGTCCCCAGGTCGGCAATGCGCTGCTTCGTATAGAGCTTGCCCGCGGGAAAGCCCCGATATTGCCCCTTGGTGTTCTGGTCGCTGATACCGAAGGGGGGATGGGATACATGATTGAACAATCATTGCAAAACAGATTGCGAAAAGAGAATATTAACCGTCCGGTAGTTACCATTATTACGCAGGTGTTGGTTGACCGCAATGACCCGGCTATTGAAAATCCTACAAAATATATTGGGCAGTTTTATACTGAAGAAGAGGCAAAAGAGTTTGAGAAAACCCGTAGATGGCGCATGAAACAGGATGCCGACCGGGGATGGCGCCGAGTGGTGGCATCGCCAAAACCACTGGAAACAATTAATGCACAAATTATAAAAAAGCTTGTTGATGAAGGTACTATCGTGATTGCTGCCGGTGGTGGTGGTATTCCGGTTTATATTGATGAAAAAGGGAATTACGAAGGATTTGACGCTGTTATAGATAAAGACCGGGCATCGGCTGTGCTGGCTACGGAAATTGGAGCGGATGTACTTGCGATTTTGACCTCGGTAAAAAAGGTTGCTGTACATTACGGTACACCGCAACAGTATGATTTGGACGAAGTAACTGTCACGGAAATGCGAAAACTATTTGCAGAAGGACATTTCCCGCCGGGTTCGATGGGACCCAAAGTCGAATCTGCCATACAATTTATAGAGAACGGCGGAAAGATGGTAACTATCTGCTCTCTTGAGGATGCGCAAATGGCAGTGCATGGAAAAGCGGGAACAAGGATTATACCGGATTGAGGATGGCAACATTGTCGAAGGAAGTCGTAAGCGAGATACTTAAAAAAGGTCGTATCTATGAAGTCGGTGGTGCCGTGCGTGACCGATTGTTGCATCGGGCAGATATGACCAAGGACCGTGACTACCTGGTGACCGGTATTCCGTACAAAGAACTCACCCGTATTCTTGAGCCACATGGCTCCGTAAGTTTGGTCGGGCGGAGTTTTGGTGTTATCAAGTTTACCCAGTTTTTTGGGGGTGAACCGGTAACCTTCGATATTGCATTGCCACGAACGGAACATTCCACCGGTAGCGGGCATAAAGATTTTGCTGTTACCTATGACCCGGAACTCTCAATAGAAGATGACCTGGTCCGCCGTGATTTCACTGTCAACGCCATGGCATGGGCACTGGATAATAATGAGCTTGTGGATCCGTTTGGAGGACAGGTTGATTTGCAAAAACGGCAGATTCGGATGGTTTATCAGGAATCATTTACAGATGACCCGTTGCGAATGTTGAGAGCTATCCAGTTTGCCGCTCGTTTTGAGTTTTCGATCGAGGAACATACTTTTCATGCCATAAAAGAAAATGCTTCCCTGATTACCACTGTATCAAGCGAACGCATTGCCGAAGAGCTGACCAAGTTATTGACATTATCTCAGAAACCATCGCATGGGTTCCGTCTTATGGAGTCAAGCGGACTGTTGAAGGAAATCCTGCCGGAACTTCAGGAATGTGTGGGAGTCCGACAACCGGGGGGATACCACAAGTATGATGTCTTTGAGCATACGTTACATACGATTGATGCTACTCCGCCTACGTTACGGCTGCGTTTGGCGGCATTATTCCATGACATTAAAAAACCGCAGGCGAAACGAGAAGTGGGAGATGGGGCTACCTTTTACGGGCACGAAGTGATGGGAGCAAAAGCAGCAGAGCAAGTTTTGAATCGGTTGCGATTTTCAAAAAACCTCATTCGTGAAGTAGTTACCCTTGTTGACCGTCACATGTTTACGACGGATGTTTCTCCAAAAGGAATGAGGCGACTTATCCGACGTGTGGGAGTGCCCTTGATATTTGACCTGCTTGATTTGCGCCGAGCTGATGTTGTTGCCCAGGGAATGGGAGGTACAACAGAAGATGTCGATGAATTTGAGGCTGATATTCGTGACGAGTTGGAACGCAAATCACCATTTTCCATAGGTGACCTGGCACTGGACGGGAATGATATTATGGAAATGTTTTCGCTTCAGCCGGGTCCGATTGTGGGAAAGATACTTGATTACCTGTTGGAACAGGTTTTGGATAACCCGTCACAAAATGCTGCGGAAACATTAAAAGAGCTTGCCATAGATTACTATAATTCTCTAAATGCTAAAATACATGATAGTAACAATAAGGATGCGGACTGATGAAAATCCATGAGTATCAAGCGAAGCAACTGTTTGCCGAGGCGGGTATCCCGGTTCCGGCTGGTGAAGTTGCCACTACTCCGGTCGAAGCGTTCGAAATTGCCGAGCGTATCAACAAACCGGTGATGGTTAAGTCACAGGTTCATGTCGGAGGACGGGGAAAAGCCGGCGGTATTAAGTATGCTGAAAACCCCGAAGCTGCCAAGGTATTGGCAACGAACATCATCGGAATGGATATCAAGGGGTTGACGGTTAAAAAAGTACTGATTACTGAGGCTGAGGATATTATCTCGGAATCGTATGTGGGAATTATCCTCGATCGTGCCACAAAAAAACCGGTCATCATGGTTTCCCCGGCTGGCGGAGTGGATATCGAGGAAGTAGCCGCCAAAACACCGGAGAAAATATTCAAGCTGCATGTTGACCCGGTTGAAGGACTTCACATGTACCAGGCACGGAACCTTGCCTATAAATTGTATCGTGATATCGGTCAGGTTCGGCAGGCAGCGGATATTATCATGAAATTGTATAACGTCTTCTGGAATGTCGATGCTTCCCTGGTTGAAATCAACCCGCTTATTACCAACCCGGCAGCAAAAGTCATTGCGCTCGATGCCAAAGTAAATATCGACGATAATGCCCTGTATCGCCAAAAACGAATTGCCGAAATGCGGGATATTGAGTCCGAGGAGCCATCCGAAGTGGCTGCCCGCGAAGGCGATCTTTCTTATGTCAAACTTGAGGGGAGTATCGGGTGCATGGTCAATGGTGCCGGACTGGCGATGGCAACTATGGACTTGGTGAAACGGTACGGAGGAGAACCGGCAAACTTCCTTGATATCGGCGGCTCCTCCAATCCACAAAAAGTTGTCACTGCTTTGAAAATAATCCTTGGTGATACCAATGTCCGGGCTATCTTAATCAATATCTTTGGCGGTATTACCCGGTGTGATGATGTTGCCAACGGTATTGTTGCCGCGTTGAACGAACTTAAACCGCAAATACCGATAGTGGTTCGTTTGACCGGAACAAATGAAAAAGAAGCGGCAAATATATTGTCATCGTATAACCTGCCGTTTGAAGATACATTGGATGATGTGGTAAAGAAGGCTATTAGTCTGGCTGGGATTGAAAATTAAGAGAGCGACGAGGATAGTAACATGTCGATATTTATAAACAAAAAGACCAAACTGCTTGTCCAGGGAATTACCGGTCGGGATGGTTCTTTCCATACCCAGCAGATGATTAACTACGGGACCAATGTGGTTGGTGGCGTAACTCCTGGAAAAGGCGGTACAAAAGTTGCAGGAGTAGCGGTTTTTAATACTGTTGAAGAAGCTGTTGCAGAAACGAAAGCAAATGCCTCGGTTATTTATGTTCCCCCGGCATTTGCCGTCGATGCCATTTATGAGGCAGTCGATGCCGGTATCAAGCTGGTTGTCTGTATTACCGAGGGATTACCTGCCAATGATATGATGAAGGTGTATCCCCATGTAAAAGCAAAAGGCGCCCGGCTCATCGGACCGAATTGCCCCGGTTTGATTTCTGTGGAGCAGTCCAAGGTCGGTATTATGCCCGGTACAATTGTGAAAAAGGGGAATGTCGGGGTTGTTTCCCGTTCAGGAACCCTTACTTATGAGGCTATCTGGGCATTGACAATGGCTGGTATGGGACAAACAACCTGTATCGGAATTGGTGGTGACCAGGTTATCGGAACCAATTTTATTGATGTGCTGGAGGCATTTGAAGCCGATAAATCTACTAAGGCGATTGTTATGATTGGTGAAATCGGCGGTTCTGATGAAGAAGAAGCGGCGAAGTTTATTAAAAAATATGTAACCAAACCGGTAGTCGCCTGTATTGCCGGGCAGACTGCTCCTCCGGGAAAACGGATGGGACATGCCGGAGCGATTATCTCCGGTGGCAGCGGAACGGCAAAAGATAAAATAGAAGCCTTGAATAAAGTTGGAGTGCCGGTTGCCGGTTCACCAACTGAGATACCGGTTTTACTGGCGGAGTTGATTAAAAAATCAAAAAAGAAAGCTGTCAAGCCGGCTGCAAAGAAGACAGCAGCTAAAAAGACCGCAGCTAAGAAAAAAACAGCCCCTAAAAAGAAAACCGCTGCTAAAAAACCGGCTAAGAAAAAGGTAACGGCAAAGAAAACGAGAACGACAAAAGTGAAGACAGTCACCAGGAAAAAAATGGCTGCAAAGAAGAAATAAATAACCGACGGCAACACCAATGATTGTCCGTCGTTTTGATACTGATAACGTCGAGGAAGAACTATGAGTGCATCAAACGATGCAGCAGGCAAAGAAACAACGAAACCTGCCGCTCGAAAAAGTAAGTATGATTATTCAAAAGGTCCTGCACCTTTGAATATCAACTTGAGCTGGTGCAAAGCATGCAATATCTGCATTTCGCTGTGTCCCCAGCATGTTTTTGAGCCAGATCAGGATGGAAAACCCACCCTGGCCCGGCCTGATAACTGTACCCAGTGTACTATATGCTGGATATATTGTCCCGACTTTGCAATAACTTCGAACTACAAATGACGAGGGACTGGTAGCATGGCTAAAGAAAACAGACAATTGTTGCAAGGCAATGCCGCCTGTGTACAGGGAGCGCTGTATGCCGGAATGCGGTTTTTTGCCGGATATCCTATTACTCCTTCTACTGAAATTGCCGAAGGAAGTGCGCGGGAATTGCCCAAGTTGGGTGGGAAATTTATCCAGATGGAAGATGAGCTGGGCTCGATAGCTGCTATAATCGGTGCATCGGTGTCAGGGGCAAAAGCCATGACCGGCACATCCGGTCCCGGGTATTCATTGATGCTTGAAAATATCGGCTATGCCTTTATGACGGAAGTGCCGGTCGTTGTGGTCAATGTGCAGCGCGGTGGTCCTTCAACCGGTTTGCCGACAAAAGTCAGCCAGTCGGATACAATGCAAGCGCGCTGGGGGACCCATGGTGATTACTCTTCCATTACTGTCGCTCCCTCGACTGTTGGGGATACTTTGACAGAGACAATCCGGGCGTTCAATCTGGCGGAACGGTTTCGGACTCCAGTGACCATACTACTTGATGAAGTGATTGCTCACTCACGTGAAATCATTCGAATCCCGGAACCGGGTGAGTATGAAGTCATTGATCGGGTGAAACCGACTTGTCCTCCCGAAGAATATCTACCATACGAGATTACCGAAAATTATGTAACCCCTATGCCTGCGTATGGCGAGGGATACCGCTATCATATTACGGGTTTGACTCATGACCAGCATGGGTTCCCGACTAATAAACCCAGCGAGATTATCGTAAAACTTGATAAGCTCAAAAAGAAAATCGAAAACTATAAAGATGAAATCACGAAGATTCGTGTTGAAATGATGGATGATGCCGAAATCGCCATTATTTCATACGGCTCGGTTTCTCGTGCCGCTCTGCAGGCAACCATGCTTGCCCGGGAGGCAGGCGTGAAAGTCGGCTGTATTCAGCTTTATACTATCTGGCCCTTCCCGGAGAAGGAGTTGTTGGAGCTGTGCGGCAAGTGCCAAAAAGTAATTGTCGGTGAATTGAACATGGGACAGATTGTTCATGAAGTCGAGCGTATCTTACCTCGTGATATATCTATCAATACGATACAGAGATATGATGGCGAGATACTGACGCCGGTGCAAATTCTGGAAAAACTCGAGGAGGTGTTATAATGGCGACTGTAACGGAAAAGAAAGCTCCGAAACAGAAATCTGATGTAACCCTCCATTATCTTCGTCCCGGGAAAAAGTTCCCGAATGTCTGGTGTCCCGGTTGTGGGATTGGGATTGTGATGGGAGCATACATCCGGGCGTTGGATAAGCTGGGATGGGACAGGAATAAAGTGGCTATGGTTTCCGGAATCGGGTGCAGTAGCCGTATGCCGGTATATCTTGATTTTCATGCGCTTCATACTACTCATGGGCGGGCGTTGCCGTTTGCAACAGGTGTGAAGTTCAATCGCCCTGATATGAACGTTGTGGTCATTACTGGTGATGGAGATGCGCTTGCAATCGGCGGTAACCACTTTATCCACGCTTGTCGTCGGAATATCAATATTACTGTTATTCTTATTAACAACAATATCTATGGTATGACTGGTGGACAGGGCTCACCAACTACACCGAGTCATTCTTACTCGACTACAACTCCATACGGTAATGCCGAAAAACATTTTGACCCATGTACACTTGCCAAAGCAGCGGGCGCAACTTTTGTCGCTCGCGGTACAGTTGCCAATGTTCCTCAATTAGAGAAACTGGCTTCCCAGGCATTGCAACATCATGGTTTCTCATTACTGGAAGTAGTGACCAACTGCCATACGTATTATGGTCGTCTGAACCGTATGGGAGATGCGGTAACCATGATTCAAAAATTCAAAGAAGATGCCGTAATGCTTGGAAAGGCAAAGAAAATGACACCCGAAGAGCTTGAAGGCAAGTTTATCGTTGGTGTGCTGCATGAAGAAGAAAAAACAGAGTTCTGCGATGTCTATGATCAGGTCGTAGAACATGTGAGTCCGAAGTGAGGAATACTATGGCACATAAGATTCTTGATAAAATCCAACTCCCGTCCGACCGCTTTGAAATGCGTCTCTCCGGTTCTGGCGGGCAGGGAATGATTTTTGCCTCGGTGGTTTTAAGCAAAGCGATCGGGATGAACTCGAATAAAAGTGTGGTTCAGAGTCAATCGTATGGTCCCGAGGCTCGTGGCGGAGCATCGAAAGCGGATGTCGTGGTGTCGGATAATGAAATTTATTATCCCAAAGCGATGAAGCTCGACCTGCTTCTGGCGATGACACAGGAAGCGCTTGACAAGTATTATCCCGATTTGAAAGAGAACGGGATGCTAATTGTTGATTCTTCACTGGTGCACAATGTCCCCGATGTGGAGCATTATGCGTTTGAGTTTACTCACATGGCGCGGAATCAGATTGGTCATATCATGGTTGCCAATGTTATTGCGCTGGGTGCTATTGCTGCGTTGACCGGTCTTGTTACCAAGGAAAAGCTGACGGAGATAGTTTTGCAACATGCCCCTCGTGGGACCGAGGAGAAAAACCGCAATGCTGTCGAACTTGGCTACAACGAAGCTTTGAAAGCAAAAAAATAACGAAAGTAGAAAAGGAGATATCTTGAGCAGGACATTATTAATCATCAAACCGGATGCTACGGAACGCCACTTAATCGGTCATATCATCAACAGGCTGGAAAAAGCACACTTTACAATACGTGAAATGCGTATGGTCCGTTTAACAACGGAAGATGCCCGGAAGTTTTATGCCGTTCATAAGGAACGCCCGTTTTATAATTCGCTGGTGGAATTTATGACTTCCGGACCGGTCGTACCGATTATGCTAGAAAAGGAAAACGCCGTTGCGGATTTACGGACCCTGGTCGGTGCGACCAATCCTGAAGAAGCGGTGTGCGGGAGCATCCGTAATGAAATCGGTCTGAATGTGGAGAAGAACTCGGTCCATGCTTCCGATTCTGATGAAAATGCTGCCATAGAGCTTTCCTTTTTTTTCGATGAATCGCAGTAACGCATCATCGAGAGGATATGAAGATTGATGTAGCGTATGCGGATAACAGGTTAATTCTGGATATTCCTGACAAGTTCAGGGTCGATATATATTCACCGCGCCTGTTTGAAACTGCCATTACATTCGATATGTTCCGGCAGGAGTTTCTTCCTGCCGGAGAATATATTCTCAAACATGAATCTCCATTAATTATTGTCAACGACGGGTATCGCCATACCCCCACAGAAATTATTCTCAGCTGGCTTGACCGACTTGACAGCAGCTTCCTTGACAAGGCTGCTTTTCTTATTTCAACCGGCACCCATAAAGCCCCGACAGTAGAACATTACCAAAAGATATTTGGTCGTTATTATGACAGGGTGCGGGAGCGTATTCATTACCACGATGCCACTGATTATAGCAGCATGGTAGAACTGGGCAAGGACCGTTTTGCGCAACCGGTATGGATAAACCGGAAGGTGGTCAACAGGGGAGGGGTTCTTATTCTGGGATCGGTGGAACCACATTACTTTGCCGGTTACACTGGCGGCAGGAAATCATTATTCCCGGGATTAACCGACATTGCAACCGTAGCCCGCAATCATAATATGGCGGTTTCGCTCGATGCTATGCCGTTGAAACTGGCTGGCAACCCGGTGGCTGAGCATCTTGATGAATTAATGCAATTTCTGGATATGCAAAATTATTTTTCAATCCAGATTGTGCAGGATGCAAGCATGAAAATAACCGGCTGTTTTTGTGGAGAAATGCACGAAGCGTTCAATAAAGCGGTGGAGCTGGCGAAACAGGTCTATGCCTACACCGTACCGGACCAATACGAATTGATTATTGCTGAAATGCTTCCACCTCTGGACAGGAATTTGTATCAGCTGCAAAAAGGGCTGGAGAATTGTCAACAGGCAGTGAAAGATGGCGGCACGATTGTACTCATTTCTGCTTGTGTGGAAGGTATCGGGTCCACCCATTTTTACCAGCTGGCAGAAAACTGGGACAAAATCAGGAATAAACCTCGTGACGGGCAATTGAAATTCGGTTCGCATAAGCTTTCGCGGGTCGTGGATATTTCACACCGTATTGCAGTTCGGCTCTTTTCTACATTAAAAGGTGAAGATGTCCGACATGTTTTTTACGAACCGCTTGACAATCCACAAATTTTTTTATACTCAATCAGTTCGGAATGTGAAAATTATAACATAGCCGTGGTCCATGATGCCGGTCATACGGTACTGACCACATAAATAACGCACCAAGGGTGCATGGCAGTGGAGGTTGTATGAATAAGAAGATAGCGGTTATCGGTGCTGGTCATGTGGGCGCGACATGCTCCATGTATCTGGCGGAAGCCAATCTGGCTGATATTGTCATGGTTGACATTATCGAAGGTGTCCCACAGGGGAAAGGTCTTGATCTGACGGAAGCCGGGCCGGTTCGTGGCTACAATGCAAAAGTGTTCGGAACAAATAAAATGTCAGACATTAAAGGTGCTGATATTGTTATTATGACCGCTGGTCTTCCTCGTAAACCTGGTATGTCTCGTGAAGATCTCCTGAGCAAAAACGCCGATATCATTGCTTCGGTGGCAGGGAGTATCAAAAAATATGCCCCCAAAAGCTTTGTTATCGTTGTGTCCAATCCACTTGACCTGATGACATACCACATGCAAAAGAAAACCGGGTTCCCCAAAAATCGTGTTCTCGGACAGGCGGGAGTGCTTGACTCTACCCGTATGCGGGCGTTTGTGGCGATGGAGCTTGATGTCGCTATGACTGATGTGCAGGCGATGGTCCTTGGTGGTCATGGTGATACGATGGTGCCGTTACCGCGTTATACAACTGTTGCCGGTATTCCCATTGGTGAGCTGATTCCAAAAGACAGAATTAAGGAAATCAGCAAACGCACCGCGGTTGGTGGCGGTGAAATCGTGAAACTGCTAAAAACCGGTTCGGCATATTATGCCCCGGCAGCGGCAACAGTTGATATGTGCCGCGCCATTTTCTGCGATGAAAAGAAAGTTCTGCCGGCATCGGCATACCTGACCGGCCAATACGGAATCAAAGACATTTATATTGGTGTTCCGATTGTCCTGGGTGCGAAAGGTGTGGAGCGGATTCTTGAATTGAAACTGACTAAGGGTGAGTTGAAATCTCTTCAGAAATCTGCTGCAACATATAAAAAGCATTTGGAATTTCTTGGATACAAATAAGCAAAGGAATCATAACCGGTGTAGAATCGTGATATTTTGATTGCCGGGAATAGATATGACAGCTTATATGGATAATGTATAAATAGGAGTGAGTATGCCAAAACTGCAACACATTGTGGTTCCTAAAGACGGCAAACCGATAACCGTCAAAAACAAGAAACTGAAAATTCCCAACAACCCGATTATTCCGGTAATTGAAGGTGACGGGATTGGCAGAGATATTATGAAAGCAACCCGGCGGGTCGTGGATGCTGCGGTTGAAAAAGCATTCAAGGACAAAAAACGTATTGCCTGGATGGATGTATATGCCGGTGAAAAAGCATTTGAACTGTACAAGGAGTGGCTCCCGCAGGAAACAGTCAATGCCATTAAAAAGTATGTCGTTGCCTTGAAAGGTCCGTTGACCACTCCGGTTGGTGGGGGATTTCGGTCCCTCAATGTCAGCTTGCGACAGATTTTGAACCTGTATGCCTGTGTCCGTCCGGTCAGTTACTTTAAGGGGGTCGGTTCTCCGGTCGTGCATCCTGAAAAGATGGATGTGGTTATTTTCCGTGAAAACACGGAAGATGTCTATGCCGGTATCGAGTGGCGTAAAGGTACGAAAGAAGCTAAGAAAGTTATTTCCTGGCTGAACAAAACCATGAAAACCAATATCCGTGCTGACAGCGGTATCGGGATTAAGCCAATTTCGGTAACAGGAACAAAGAGACTGGTGCGGAAGGCTATCCAGTATGCTATTGATCGGAAACGGGCATCGGTAACGCTCGTTCATAAAGGTAATATTATGAAATATACCGAGGGAGCGTTCCGCGATTGGGGATACCAGGTTGCTGTAAAAGAGTTCCGCAATAAGGTCATAACCGAGGATGAGCTCTGGAGTAAATACAAAGGCAAAATGCCCAAGGGGAAGATTCTCATCAAGGACCGTATTGCCGACTCCATGTTCCAGCAGATTCTCACCCGGACCGATGAGTATGATGTCATTGCGACACCGAATCTCAATGGTGACTACCTCTCCGATGCCTGTGCTGCCCAGGTCGGCGGTTTGGGGATGGCTCCGGGAGCGAATATCGGTGACTATATCGGTCTGTTTGAGGCAACTCACGGGACTGCTCCGAAATATGCCGATAAAGATGTCATTAACCCCGGTTCACTGATTTTGTCTGCCTGTATGATGCTTGAATATCTTGGCTGGGATAAGGCTTCTGATATGATTAAAAAGGCTGTTCAGAAGACGATAAATCAGAAAACGGTAACCTATGACCTGCATCGGCAGATGAAAGGTGCCAAAAAAGTCGGTACCTCACAGTATGCGACTCATATTATCAAGAACCTATAAGTAGCCTTGATCTTATAGTGTGTTCCCATGTAAAAGTGGGGATAGAGAGAAGGGAGGGTCCAGCCCTCCCTTTTTACCTGTGAAATTCATTGGAATATCATATATTTGTCTTGACAGGTTGCGGTTTCTTGATTCATTGGCAAAAAAACCTGTTGTTTTTTTATTTTTTATAAACTGGGTCGTTGTTTATTAGTATAATAAACTAAGTATGCAAAATGAAAGTGGATAATGATTAGGCAAGCAATTATAATACTTATACTTTCGGCAGTTCTGGGATTATGTGTTAATGCCATACTTCCGAATAAAATCCCATATATCGGAAAATATCGTTCGATTTCATCCGGGAATGAGCCTATTATCCCTCCCAATGCTGATGAAAATGACCCTCCCTTTATAGCTCTCGACCTTGCGGAATTAGAGTTCAACCAGGGAGATGCTATTTTTGTCGATGCCCGCGATCCTGCGGAATTTGAGTGTGGTACTATACCGGGAGCCATTAATGTCCCATTGGATTATCTCCCTGAGGGCGATTTGGCGGTCTATTTTGATTCTGTGTTTGCCGGAGTTCCCAAAGATACCAAGATTATTACCTTCTGTTCCGGTGATGAGTGTGATTTGTCTTTGCATCTGGCACGAAACCTTCAGGCTTTCGGTTATACGAATATCTCTATTTTCTTTGGAGGATACCGGGAATGGGAGAAATTTGGATTGCAGGTTGAAAGGAGAAAGCAATGCGGCGGATAATAGATAATGATTATCTCATAGCCGTATTGCGGTTGGTTGTCGGTATCGTTTTTATTTATGCCTCCGTATATAAAATTGCCGATCCCGGCGCTTTTGCCAAGTCCATTTGGTATTATCACATGATACCCGGCAGTCTTATCAATCTGATTGCCATTATTCTTCCCTGGGTAGAGTTGATTTGCGGGATTTGTTTAATCCTTGGGGTATGGTACGATGGCTCGGTCATCCTTATCAACCTGATGACATTCGTGTTTATCATTGCTCTTGCCAGCGCATATTATCGCGGGCTGGATATTGATTGCGGCTGCTTCAAAGCATCATCCGGCGGGGGAAGCTCGGTGTTGAAATCACTATTATTCGATATTGTTTTGCTTGCTTTCACGATAGCATTACTATTCAGCCGCTCCCGAAAGTGGCGGCTGGAAGGGAAGTAATAAACAAGTAGCTATACAGTCCGGCAGAACACCCGTTCCCCGGAAGAAACAGCTATTTCAGGATATGAGGGGTAATCAGTATCACCAGGTCCGTAGTGGTTTTATCAACTGTTTTATTAGTGAAAAGTATTTTCCCCAATAAAGGAATATGTCCCAATAACGGCACCCGGTAAATACGCTCAATTTCGTTTTTCTTCAACAATCCGCCAAGGGCGGCGGTTTCTCCGTCCTCGACCGTAATAATCGTACTGACCGACCGTGAGGTTGTGATTGGCTTCTGGTTATCAGGTGGTCCGGTGTATCCGATAATATCTTCGACTTTGGGGTACACTTCGAGGGTTATCTGGTTGTTGACATTGATTCTCGGGGTAACCCGTAATGAAATACCGACTTCTTCATCCTGGAAAGTCACGATATCCGATGTCGCTGCACCTTCGGTAAAACGATTGATAGTTGCAATAGGAATAATAGTTTCAATTTTGATTTCCGCTTCGTGATTTTCGAGGGTAGTAATCCGTGGGTCAGAAATAAGTTTGCTGTTGCCGTTCTTTTTGAGCATATCGAGAACGAACTGTAGTTGCCCGATAGACAGTTTTGCCCACTGCCAGTCGCCGTTTTGAGGGTTATATGTTGCTGCGGAGGATGTACTGGTTGTTGAACTTGTTCCCGAAGTGGAATCACTGGCGCCACCTAATGTGGCAGTAAGCGCTGTGGGCCATGAAAAACCAACTTTTAGGTTATCATCAATTACCGTTTCGATAATTTTTACTTCAATGGAAATCAGTGTTTCTTGTTTATCAACCTGACCGATAACGTTTAACATTTCATCAATCACTTCGGGGATATCGGTTATCAGAATACGGTTTGATTTGTAGGTGTTTTTGCTGCCGCTTTTGGCGATGTTTTTATCAAGGATAACAATTTCCCCTTTATCAGTGGAAAACGGTTCAAGCGCCTTTTTTACCGTAATCGGGTCAGCATATTTCAGTGTAACAATTTTTGTTGTCAATTCTCCCGGCGCATCATTCTGAAGCGGTTTTATAATAATGACATCATCGTTAAAATAATAGTTATATCCGAATGGACTCAAAATGGCGTTGAGAGCAGTATATATATCAACCTCGGTAAGCCGTAATGTCACATCTCCGGTTACTTCTCCTGAGACAACAAGGTTCAGGTTGTTTTGTTGGGCAATCATGTTCAGGACTGTGATAATAGGAACCCCTTCGAGTTCCATCGTAATACGAGTATTGGTATTCGATGGTGTCCCAAACAGCTCCGCCGTGAAAAACAGCCATAAGCAAGATATAATAAGATAAGGTTTCAGTTTCATAATCTATTATCCTCTGGCAACAGTTAGGGTAATGCGTTTCCCGCAGCAATCGAGCACTACTTTATTTCGTGCTATATTAATCACTTTGGCATTATCTACAGTGTCACCTGCTTTTACAGGTTTTTTATTTATGATGGCAACCGGATTGGTTGCATTATAGATAATTCCTGATAGTATGAAGTCATGTTGAACCGCTTGTTTTGCCTGTTTTGGTTGCAATGCCTGGGCATGGAATGGGTCCTCACCCCAGGAAAGTTTTTCATATTTTTCGATATCTATGAGTTTCTTCGGTACATGATTTTGTGTCGGTGTATAGGATGTTGCCGCCGGATCTGTTGTTGCTGCACTGGTATTATCCTGCTGTTGCGGGCTTGTCTTTTTGTCGCTGGGTTGATAATTATATACAGCCCAGATGATAGCAAGCGGCAAAGTAAAGAACACTATTTTCTTGCGAGTTTTTTCTGTCATGAGTTTTCCCTGAAACCACCTAACAGCGCTTTGAAACCAACGGTCATTTCAAGTTGTGCTGTTGCGTTTTCAACCTTTTTTATCTGACAGGATGTCACCCCTCTGAAGAATGGAGCTTTTTCCAGAGTTGATATATATTTCCCGAAATCCAGAAACGAACCTTCAAAATGTAATTTTATAGTGATAAATAACGGGTTATCTACTGATGGCATTATGGTATTCAATGAAAGCAATTCCTGTAATGATGGCTCAATCTCGGTTATATGCAATTGATGTTCCCGGGCTGTTTCCCGAAGGTGAGCAAACAGATTGAGGATATCATTTTTCGCATAAAGCTGACAATCAACAGAGCTGCGTTTATCAGATAAGCGACGAGATGCTACCAACAGGGATGGCAGCTCTGCTCGTACCTTTGAGAACTCATCCAGTTTACTTTGTGCTGTTGCTATGTCTGCTTCGATTACCGTCATTTTTTGATGGTATGGAGTGTAGAACAACAGGAACCATAAGCCAACAAGAACAGCACCAACAATCAGGTATATGATAAATATCCTGTTCAAATGATACCTCTCATGCCAATTTGAAACTCTAAAACAAAGGCATCGCCCTCATGTCGTTTTACGTGACGCTTTAAGTTGACATTCTCATAAAACGGGCTGGCATTCAGACGTTCCACGTATTCAGCGAGTATTACTTCCGGTGGTATGCTGTCGGAAACAACCTGCCCGTAAAGTTGAAGATTTTCAGTGCTGTTGTCATTCGAGAAATCCAACTGTAGTAATTCCAGATATTCGGGGGAGATTCGCGATAATTCTTTGAGGTTGAGATCAAGATAGTTTGGGTTCTGTTTGGTTTGTTTCAAATATGACTCCGCAATGGCAATACTTTGTTTCAGGCGGTTGTATTCGCTATAGAGATCTGATTTTTGAAATTCGGTTATTTCCCTTTGGAGTGAGGTAACGATACGTTGTTTTACTCGCAGGTTATAATTAAGGAATCCCCAAATTATTATCAGAAGAATCGACAACCCGGTAATGGCCAGTCTTCCGTAAGAATGGTTCCTTATCCTCTGTAATATTGCCTTGTCTTCTTCCGGTAGTAAGTTTGCGAGTTTGTACTGGCAGGTCGATGCTGCCAAAACGGGCAGACAAACAGCCGCCGATTCTAATACCTCCAGCTGGGGGCTATGTAATGAATGAAGCTGATCAAACGGAAAACGGAGAAACTTGAATCCCAGCGTATTATTTAATGATGCAATAAGTTCAGGGCTGTATGCAAGGTCACCATAGATGTACACTTCATCGGTTGATAAAGTCTGATACTG
>JAJRZL010000087.1 GCA_024275255.1 Candidatus Zixiibacteriota bacterium
CACCCATGCCGCTTTGCGTAAGGTACTGGGAGAACATATCAAGCAGTCCGGTTCGTACGTCGGACCCGACCGCCTGCGGTTCGATTTTTCGCATCATCAGCCCATGACCCCGGAAGAAATCGAAGAAGTGGAACGAATAGTTAATATGGAAATCCTGAAAGCGACCCCGGTCAGTACAGAAGTCATGGATATCGACTCTGCCCGAAAATCGGGTGCGATGGCGCTGTTTGGTGAAAAGTATGGTGATGATGTCCGGGTGGTGTCGGTCGGGGATTTTTCTAAAGAACTCTGTGGGGGAACCCATGTGGCACATACCGCCCAGATAGGGCCGTTTTTTATCACGCTCGAAACCGGAATTGCTTCGGGAGTGCGTCGTCTGGAAGCTATTACCGGCAGGGAAGCGATTTCCTATATGCTGGAATCAAAAGCTTTTCGTCGTGAGGTGGCATCGCTTCTCAACCGCCCGGAAAAAGATGTGCTCGATGGTGTCAAGCAACTGGTGGAACATAACCATGAGCTGCAAAAAGAAGTTAAGAAAATTAAAGCTGAAATGTTTGCCGGTGGCGGGCAATCCATAGGACAGGAAGCACAAGCAGGTGAGTTAACGCTGATGTTCCATGATTTCAAAGAAACCGACCGGGATATCATGGCGGGGTGGCTGGACAGCCAGAAGGAACGTTCCGCACCCGTAATTGCTATTGCAGTTGGCAGGGTAAACGGGAAAACAGTCTATATGGCATCGGCAAGTAATCCTGCGGTAACAAAACATAACATAGATATAGGACATTTTTCGCGGATGCTCGTACAGCAGTTTGGGGGGCGAGGGGGAGGAAAACCAAATTTTGCCCAGGGTTCGGTTGCTGATACGACGGATTCAACAAAACTGTTTGAAACAGCAAAGGAAATGCTGCTTCACGAGGGAGCATAATTATGACAGATGGGCATGTATTTGAGCACTTGCTCCGGGTCAGGGAGGACCGTGGGGGCGGATTCTTGTTATTGATTGACCCCGACCGGATGACACGGGAAAGGTGTGTGGCGCTTGCCGAAGCTGCTGCCGGATGCGGTGTCGATGCGTTGCTGGTGGGAACATCATTTATGCTCGATAACAACTTTAACGATGCCGTCACAGCTATCAAAGCCGTTACTTCTCTTCCGGTTATTATTTTCCCCGGCTCGTTTGCCCAGCTCACTCCCAAAGCTGATGCGGTTTTGTTTACGTCGCTGCTGTCGGGACGGAATGCTGATTACCTGATAGGGGAACAGGTTCGCGGAGCGCCATTGATAAAATGGTTTGGCTTGGAAACTATCCCCACAGGGTATATGCTGGTAGAATCAGGAGCGTTGACCTCGGTACAGTACATTTCCGGTACTATGCCCATTCCCCGCACCAAGTTCGATATTGCCTGTGCCCATGCTCTGGCAGCACAGTATCTGGGGATGAAACTGGTCTATTTTGAGGCTGGGAGCGGTGCTGTTCAGCCGGTGCCGGAGGATATGATAGCGATGGTTGCTTCTTACATTGATATCCCAATAGTTGTTGGTGGCGGGTTGCGTACACCTGAAGACTGTTCCAGCCGGATTGAGGCTGGGGCGTCGTTTGTTGTTGTCGGTAATCTCATGGAGGGCGAGGCTGGCTTTGAGTACCTTCGCCAAATGACCTCCGCCGCTCATCCAAAGGAGCCAATCGAAGTATGAAAAACCAGGAGAAACTTCGCATTCTGAAAAAACTGGGCAATGAATGTGCTATTTTGCGTAAATCGGTCATTGAGCGTTTGGGACAGTCAATTCTGGATATGGCGGCGGTTCTTTCCGGTGTCATTGGTTCTGGGGGAAAGATTCTTATTGCCGGCAATGGCGGTTCTGCGGCAGATGCTTCGCATTTTGCCGCTGAGATGATTGTCCGTCTGCAACCGAAACGAAACCGACAGGCATTACCGGCGGTTGCCCTGTGTGTTGATCCGGCGGTTATGACCGCGGCAGCCAATGATTTCGGATTTGAAAATATATTTTCCCGGCAGGTGGAAGGGCTTGGTCAAAAAGGAGATATGCTGTTTGTTATTTCAACTTCCGGTAATTCCACGAACTTAATCCGGGCGGTACGAACGGCTCGGAGCAAAAAAATCCTTACTGCCGGTTTGTTGGGTGGGAAAGGTGGCAGGCTGGTGAAATCGCTTGATAGAGCGTTGGTTATCCCTCATACCTCCACACAGCGTATTCAGGAAGAGCACATTTTTATTATCCATTTACTGGTTGAACTGGTAGAAAGCGACTTGTTTTAGCTGTGACTATGTCCTCTCCGCAGACATTATCCAAGGTGTTGTTTTTCTTTTATACCCTTTTTGCTTTTAGCTCTACCTTTTCAATTGCCCTCGCTCAAACAAGCCTTGTGTTGTCGCTTGTCCTGTTTATTATCATCGCCATTATGACCCGGTACAATCCCCTCACCTGCCTTCCGAAATGGTTTTACCTGTTTGTTGCCGGGTATATTGTCTGGCTCTATTTTACCGGTTTGATAGGGCCGCGACCGCTCATCTCCGCATCTATCAGCCGTGAAGAATGGTTGTTTTTCGCTATCCCTATTGGTGCGTATATCTGTAATAATGAAACCTATCGCAATCGTTTGCTCACTATCTTTAGTGTGGGGGTGTTGCTTATTTCAGTGTATGGAATTATCCAGCATTTTACCGGAATACACTGGTTCCGTTCAAAACCGCTCATACCGGCGCGGGATTTTGGATATCTGGTGAGTGGTAATTTTTCCCATCAATTGACTTTTGGTAACTATTATGCTACCGCTTCCATGTTTCTGTTGGGGTTGGCATTTCCGCAGGGTTCTGCAATAGGAAATCGCCGCCGTATATTCTTTGCCGTTTCCGCACTGCTGGCTGCTGTGGTTACTCTGTTGAGCTATAGCCGGGGTTCTATTCTCGGAATTATTGCGGGGTTATTTTTCCTTGGAATATTGATGGGCAGAAAATACATACTTTCGATTATTGGTGTCCTTATCGGAGCGATTATCCTGATTACCGTAATAAGTCCGGGAACCTGGAACCGGGTGGCTCATAACCTTAAACGGGAATATAACCTGAACGACAGAATGGGACGGTTTTATATATGGAATAAATCATTGCAGATGATTCGGGAGCATCCTGTATTTGGTGTCGGGCAGGGAAACTTTTACTATGAGTATATAAAAATGATTCCTCCTGACTCCGAAGAGCGGATGAAACATACCCATGCCCATGATGATTTGCTTAATATTGCGGCAATTATGGGGATTCCGGGTTTGGTGCTGTTTTGTGGATTCTGGGTGGTAGCGTTAGGGACTTTTTGGCGGGGATGGTGGCAGACAAAGCGGGGGAACCCCTACCGGCATTATTTCGCAGCGGCTTTTCTGGGGTCGGTTGCTTTTTTTACTACCTCGCTTACGGAGGCTACCTTTGCCGATGAGGAAGTGCGACAATTGCTTATGTTTATTTGGGCGATTGGGCTTTTTGCGTGGTATAAAACAAATGTAAGTAATGAAGTTTCGGTCAGGAATTAACTTGACAGAGATGCTAATAAAGAAGATTATATAAGCTGTTATGGCAACGAGTGTAAAAAAAACAAGTGATATGTCCCAGACAGAGTTTCGGTGGCCCTTTGGTCGCAGGAACTATATCTTTTTTGCGATAGCTCTGCTTGTGATTCTTGCCGGGTATATCCTGTTGCGTGAGGGGTCGATAACAATGGCTCCGTTGCTTCTGGTGCTTGGCTATTGTGTCCTCGTGCCGGTGGCGCTGATTATCAAGGACCCGTCAAAACGCAACGATACCACCCCCGGAGACGATTCTTCGGAATAGTAAACTTTTGAAAAATATATTTGCCCGGAAGACATTTCATAATGTCTTTTTCTGGTAATATTTTCCCCTTCATTTTAATCCTTCTTCAGAAGAAAAATAATTTAATCTCAAAACGGTATAGCACGTAATATTTATTGCCGGTATTTTTCAATATTCCTGCGAAATCGGATTAACATGGATTTATATTTCCCAAAATCGACCGATAAATTGTATAAAGCATTGTATAACATTAATTCAAATTGCAAGGAGCAAAACGATGCCTGTAAAACGTCTGTTCAGTAAGTATGGTTTGGAGAACCACGGTATTACCAATGTTCGTAAGGTACATTGGAACCATAATACTCCATTGCTTTATGAAGAGATTATCCGCAATGGTGAAGGTTGCCTGGCTCATTTGGGACCGATTGTGGTCCGGACCGGTCTTCATACCGGACGAGCGGCAAAGGATAAATTTATTGTTGAGGAACCTGATTCAAAGGCAAAAATCTGGTGGGGAGAGGTCAACCGCCCGTTCAGCCAGGAACAGTTTGAGCTTCTTTTCCGTCGTTGTCAGGCATATTTACAGGGCAGGGATTTGTATGTTCAGGATTGTTTTGCCGGCTACGACCCCAGGTATCGTCTTCCTATCCGGGTAATCACTGAAACTGCATGGCATAATCTGTTTGCACGGAATATGTTTATTCAGGCAAAACCGGAACAACTGGTTGACCATGTGCCGGAATTCACTGTTCTGCATGTTCCGAATTTTCAGGCTATCCCCGAAGTGGATGGCACCCATTCGGAAGCATTTATTATTCTGAACCTTCAGAAAAAACTGATTCTTATTGGTGGAACCAGTTATGCCGGTGAAATCAAGAAATCTATTTTTACCGTGCTGAACTATTTGCTGCCCCAGGAAAATGTTCTTTCCATGCACTGCAGTGCCAATATCGGCAATAATGATGATGTGGCATTGTTCTTTGGGTTATCCGGCACGGGGAAAACAACCCTGTCCGCCGATCCGCACCGTAAGCTGATTGGTGATGACGAGCATGGCTGGAGCGAGAATGGCATTTTCAATTTTGAGGGTGGTTGTTATGCAAAAGTGATTAACCTGTCCAGGGAATCCGAACCGGAGATATACCAGACAACAAGGCGTTTTGGGACTATTCTTGAAAATGTCGGTATTGATGATATCACCCGCCGGTTGGACTTTAACGATGCCTCCCTGACCGAAAACACCCGTGCTGCCTACCCGCTGTCACATATCCCTAATGCCCTGAAAGAAAGTATGGCCGGACATCCGAAAAATGTCATCATGCTCACTGCCGATGCTTTTGGGGTGATGCCGCCGATTGCGAAACTGACTCCTGAACAGGCGATGTATCACTTTATTTCGGGATATACCGCCAAGGTTGCCGGAACCGAAGCCGGGGTTACCGAACCGCAGGCTACTTTCTCGGCTTGTTTTGGAGCACCGTTTATGGTGCTGCACCCATCACGGTATGCGGAACTGCTGGCGGACAAGATTCGCAAACATGAGGTCAATTGCTGGCTGGTGAATACCGGTTGGAGCGGTGGACCCTATGGTGTTGGTAAACGGATGGCTATTAAATATACACGGGCATTGCTGAATGCCGCACTTGATGGCTCCCTGAATAAGGTGTCATACCAGACGGATCCGGTTTTTGGGGTACAGGTTCCGACCAGTTGCCCCGGAGTTCCTCAGGAAATACTGCAACCGCGCAACACCTGGTCCGATAAAGAAGCCTACGACAAAAAAGCTCAGCATCTGGCGACATTGTTTGTGGAGAATTTCAGACAGTTTGAGGACAAGGCTCCGGAACGTGTCAAGGAAGCCGGTCCTCGTCCGACTGTACATGCGGTATAGGGTAATAATCCTGACTGTTTTCATGTATGTAATAATGGCAAGCTTTTCTGACAGGCTTGCCATTTTTTTATCCCTGCTTTTGTAAAATAATTGCAACTAACCGCCAACAAAACCGTTATCTGTTTACTGGGTGATGAATAATTTGTATATTTGGTATGTATAATAGATGAGTGTTCTTTGACAGTTGTACAAATTGTGCAACCTTTGCTTGCCTTGAGCCGCTTATGACAGAAGTGGTGAAACCGGTTTTTTACTGGTTGAGTCATGAGATATTGAAATAAATGGGGGGTGAACTGGATTCGACGGGTATAGTGAGAGGTTGTCAGCGTGTCGGGGATGTCTGGAGCCCCGTTAACAACCCGGGCAAACCAATAATTGGCGAATATAACTACGCCATGGCTGCCTAATATAGTTGCAGCCCGTTGTACCTGATTCTATGTCTCCAGGGTCAGGCTACAGCGTCGATAAAGGAGACTCGGCTTCCTGACGCCTTTAAGGGGAGCTTAAACACAAAGGCTGGTTCTGCAGGTGGCCTGTCAGTCGGCAGCCGGCAGAGCGAGAACTGATAGACTGACTACACACGTAGAAGACAGCCTGGCGTTATATTCGGACGGGGGTTCGATTCCCCCCACCTCCACCATTTGAAAAAAGACAACCCGTCTCTCCGGGGTCATTCTCCGGGACGACGGGTTTTCTATTTCCCCTTGTTTTCAAAGGGTTTGCGCCCGTTTCACATCTTTTCAGACCCGTTCTCCACCCGCCGGATTCTCCCTCTTTTCCCGC
>JAJRZL010000088.1 GCA_024275255.1 Candidatus Zixiibacteriota bacterium
CCTTCCATACCGTTTTCTGGAGGGCTGCTTAAAAAGTCCCAGCTAATGATATGGTAGCCGCCCAGAAAGATATTTCCCAATATGACAAAGAGAATAGCCGCAATGAGTATCACCGCCAGCATAGTCAGGCTCTTTGGAATAGTACCGCTGGTTTTTGGTGCAAAGTGCGAGGTAATATCACAGGGCGGCTTTGTCGGAGTAGTAGGCTGGTGCATTGTACTCATACCGCTTTGCCCTGTAATTTTTCGCGGAGTTTATGGGTGATGGCATCGGCGGAAAGATTTACAACAAAGGTAAAGACGAACAGCAAGGTCCCGATGAGGAAAAGAACATTGTAGTGTGTGCTTCCAAAAACAACTTCCGCCAGTTCCGCAGCAATTGTTGCCGAAAAGGTACGGATGGAATCAGTCAGGCTGGCTGAGGTAATAGCAGCATTGCCGGATGCCATCAGGACAATCATCGTTTCCCCGATAGCTCTGCCGAATCCGAGAATAATCCCGGCAGCAATACCGGGCATGGCAGCGGGGAGAACCATGGTAAAAGAAACCTGCCACCTGTTGGCGCCGAGTGCCAGGGCAGCATCACGAAGGGTGCGGGGTACCGAGACCATGGCATCTTCGGCAATAGTAAAAATAATCGGAATGACAGCCAGCCCCAGGGCGATTCCGGCATTGATAGCATTCAAACGGAACACGAATCCAAACGCATTTTGCAGAACCGTTGCCAGCACCATAAGGGCGAAGAACCCCAGCACAACCGAAGGGATACCTGCCAGTAGTTCTATAACCGGTTTGATAAACTCCCGCGTTCGTTTAGAAGCAAACTCAGCCGAATAAATTGCTGCTCCCACCCCCAGGGGAATGGCAAACAACATCGCGATAAAAGCAGCTTTGAGAGTGCCGATAAAAAGCGGCATAAGCGAATACTTGGGAGTTTCTGATTCCGGCTGCCATTTCCAGGTTGCTTCCCTACCTTCCACCCACTCCTGTTTGAATAGCAGCTTATCGATACTGGCTTCTTCTTTAACGTAGTTATCATAAAAAATCGGCAGGGATTCTTTGAAGATAAAAACAAAAATAAGAAGAATCGCGATAAGAGCCGTAAAAGCCGTTATGGCGATTGTTTTTTCTCCAAGAAATTCCAGAACCTTTGATTTTGGCTTAAATATTAACCGTTTCATTTGTTACTCTGTAGTTATGTGTAGAGCAGAAATTGAAAAAGTTGCTTTCACAATTTATGGCTTCTGTATTGGAAGATGTACCATAACTTGCGATATCAACTTTTTCAACATTCCCACTGAGGAACCAACTATTTAATCATATTTTTCTCAGCCAATTCCTTTGACAAGGGCACGTACCCGATGGATGCCGCCAGTTTTTGACCTTCTTCGGAAAGTGCCCAATTGGCAAGTTTCTTTATCTCCCCCGTTGGTTTACCGTTGAAGAACCAGTACAACTCACGAGAGATTGAGTAGGTTCCGTTTGAAACAGTTTCAACCGATGGGGTTACGGCCATGGAGGTGTCATCCTTTTTCACCGCAAGGAACTTGACACCTTTCCCCCATGCGAGCCCACCGTACCCAATGCCGTTTTTATCCTTGCTGACAGCATTGACAACCGCTGCCGTACCCGGCAGGGTTTGTGTCATGTCAGAGTAGTCTTCTTTCTTTAATATGTGTTCCTTGAAAAAAACGTACGTTCCGGAGTTGTTTTCCCGTCCGTACAGGATAATACGTGCATCGTTACCACCGACTTCTTTCCAGTTGGTGATAGCGCCGGTATAGATACCCTTTAACTGGGCATGAGTGAGTTCACTGACCGGATTACTTTCATGCAGGAACACAGCGATACCATCCAGAGCAACGGAGATGCGATAGGGGGCGATACCTTTCCGCTCTGCCAGCTTGTATTCTTTTTTCTTCATATCGCGTGAGGCTTCACAAATATCGGTAGCGCCATTGAGCATAGCTGCAATACCGTTTCCCGAACCGCCACCGGAAACCTGAATGACCACCCCCGGGTTTTTTTTCATGTATTCTTCTGCCCAGCGCTGTCCCAGCCGAACCAGGGTATCGGATCCCTTGATAGTAATGGAATTACGGGCGAAACTCATCGCAGCAATAATGCTTATTGCCAACAGGAATATGATTGTTTTTTTTAACATACTATCTCCAATGTCTCATTAGAATTTTAACTGCAAATCAACCTGCAACCGGTTGAAATCTGTTTCCTGTGCACCTATTTTGTTAATGAAATAGCTTACTTTGAAGGTGGTGTAGTGAGCCAGCTGAAGAGCACCGTTGAGTTCATGTCCCTTGGCGCCGGTTCCACCACCTCGAAAATCGGAATCGGTAAATATCCCGATCACGGCATCTTTCTCAATCTTTTTATATAGGTAGCGAAGGGACCACGAACCGGTGTTCCTGGTTTTGCCAATTGTTATCCCTGCCTGCCAGCCGGTATTTAAGCTGTCAATAGCCGTGTTGTGAACATAGTCTCCCATCACTGTTACCGGTATATCTCCGAATTTATAGGAGGCTTCTCCGAACAGCTCCAGCAGTTCATAGTCATACGCATAGACAATCGTAGAATCCGGAAGCATCGTGACCGTGTTACCCATCGCATCTTCAGTATCAAAGAACGGGGTAAATCCTTGGGTGTTGACATAGTTGAAATATCCGATCCCACCGGTGATATGTCCTGTTTTCTCCGGGAACGAATATCGCGCTATTCCCTGTCCGGCTCCCAGCCAGGAGTCATCATCCGATGAACGTTCTACAATCCACAGGCCGGCTCCCACCAGTGTAAATGTTACCTGCCGGATGGTGTGGGTATATGTCATTGCTCCCCCTTCAGGGTTCCAGTCCGAATCCCAGAGAAGCTCAGACTTACCGGGTTTGAAAAATGGATTCTTGAATTTACCCCCTTGTAACGTAAGCCCCGGCAGAGCGTTAAGCCTGGTTTTGAAAAATGCCAAATCAATCCCCACCTGCTTGGTCGAGAAGGCATCCCCGAGGGTCTGGTTAGTGGAAACAGGGTCATCGGAGCCGCTGGCAATCTGTATGACGACATCGGTTTTATCAGTTACTTTACC
>JAJRZL010000089.1 GCA_024275255.1 Candidatus Zixiibacteriota bacterium
CATGCCGGAGTAGCTGACCTCATACGACAGCAGGCATCAACCTTCACAACCGTACGCTCATAGGTTTCGTTCATTATTACGTGATTGGATTGACCTGAGAAAATTTGTCGGGACCTTGATAGTCCTGACATGTGGTGTTATACGTATTTAGCAGGACTGCAAGGGTCCTTCTCTGCAAGGTGATGTCGGGTGATTCATCATAAAGAGTTTGTTGAAAAAGCTATAATAAGGCGCATACTACATAGATGCTATAATCCATGCCATTCCCACTATCTTTTTTGACATCCCTGCGAAAGGGAATGTTGATAAAGTTATTTTAGGGTGTCATGGTTCGACTCCGCTCACCATGATGTGTCGAATAGCAATATACTTCAAGTCACCCCGTTGAATAGCAATATATTTCAAGTCACCCTGAGCGGAGTCGAAGGGTGACTAAAGAAAATACCTGAGAGTTTCAACACCCCGAAAACAGAACAGGAAACATCTATTCAGAAAAAAACCGTATCCCGTCTATACTAATAAACACGTATTAGCCCCCTATACCCTACGCAAATTTTCGCAGCACCAGAATCATCCGCCATGCTTTTTTATCGTTGTCAAACGGGACAGCAGTGTCTAAATCTCCATACATAGCGGCAATATGAAACCGTCCTGACAACTCAAGCAATGCCCGCATCAAACCGAGTGAAATCTCATGCCATTGTTCGGTACACGTAAACTCTTCGGTTTTGTTATCTTTCTCAACAGTAAAGGTAACCGTCCCTTCACCTATTTCCGTAAGAGGGTCAACTGTGGCATCACTTGCCCAGTCGGTACGAACCTTTATCCCCTCCTGCTCTACCTCCCAAGTATTCTGAGCACTGGGGGATTGGTTAAAAATCTGACGCGGGTGATTCATCTCGATTATGTACAACCCGTTCTCTTTGAGATTATCGGCCACACTGTTCAAGTGCGAGACTATATCTTTATTGGACAGTAAACAATGAAATGTCGCCATCATACATACAGCAAGCTCTACTCTCTGCGGGAGTCGAAACGAGCGTATGTCAGCTTTTATAATTTCACAGGTACGTCTTTCATCGGAAGTCAGTTTTTGTGCATACGTTACCATTTCATCAGTATAATCAACACCAAACGCAGTAATTCCTCTTCTGCTGAATTCTCGGCAATACTGAGCCGGCCCGCACCCCAATTCTGCCATTGACGAGATATCGGACAAACCGGCTAAAGCGGCTGCCTCTATAAGAAAGTCGACTGCTTTCGTATAATCCCGAAAACTGAAAGCAATGTCGTATATCTCCGGTAGTGTATAGATAGAAGTATTCATAACAGCTCCTGTTACACAGCAAGAAAACAGCTCCATACCTGAGAGTCAAAGGAAATCTTCCTGTTGCTGTTCCTCAAAGAGAAATGGATTGTTTGCTGCCTAATCCATGTACTGCGGCACCTAATGCTCCTATTATTTGCGGGACATCGGGACGAAACACTTTTACCCCAAGTTCCTTTTCAACCAGAGATACCATACAAGAGTTAAGCGAAGCACCACCCGCAAATACCAGCTCTTCCCTGATAGATACCCGTTGAAGCATCGACTTTACCCGCCCGACAATAGATTTATGAATCCCCAAGGCAACCTCTTCACGAGGAGTACCTTTGGATAATAATGAGATAACTTCCGACTCCGCAAATACCGTACACATACTGTTAAGTTTTGCCGGCTGACCGGCACTCAGGGCAAGGTCTCCGAAATCCTGTATCTGACAACCAAGTGCCATAGCCATAACTTCGAGGAATCGACCCGTACCTGCCGCACACCTGTCATTCATTTCAAACTTTTGCATCTTTCCCTTTGCATCCAGGGAGATAGTCTTGATATCCTGTCCGCCAATATCAAGAATAGTCCGACAATTTGCATTTATTGTTCTGGCTCCAAGCGAAAATGCTTTCAGTTCGCTGATAATCTCACAGTCATAATGTTCTTTGAACAGGTGTCGTCCGTATCCGGTCGCAACGATGCTGTCATACTTGCAATCCTGCAGGAGTGATGTACATACCGCCAATGGATTGAACGTGGTCTCAGTGACACGATGAGTAATCTTGCCATCCGCCACCAACACCAACTTAATCGTTCGTGAGCCGATATCAATACCTGCTGATACCATTTTAACAACTCACCCGCTCAACAAAAGCTTCAATTCTGGTTTTTATTTGACCGGTGTCTTCCTGGCTGTAGTCAGTATCTATTCGTAACACAGGGATATTGTTTTCCTCCAGCGTCTGCTCGATACTACCGCTTTCCATCTGGTAGGGTTGACAAAACTGCAGGCAATAATGCAAAACTCCGTCGGCATGATATTCTTTCGTCATCTGTAAAATATGTTCCAAACGGGACGGGTTCGGCGTAAAGATAGCACAATCAATTTTGAAATACCGTTCAACGATGGCATCAAGTAATTCTTGCACTGTATTCCCGGAATCATCAACAAAATTACGTGTTCCACGGACACCGACACATGATTCCTCACCTACAATCACCGCCGGAATACTTTCAACAATCATGGGGATTTTCCAATTCGGAATTGCCATAGGGCATCCCGAAATAAGAATCCGGGGAGTATGCTGTGGGAAAACACCGGTTTGCTCAATAACACGTCTCTCAAGTTCATCACAGATGCTGTTCACGGCATTGGTGAAACGGACAGGGTCATCGTAAAAATATATCTGGTTAATCAGTAAGGTATCAAGCCCCGAAATAGGAGAGGGGTCGGCAATACGGAGGCTGTTAAGCCGTTTAATGGCTCGGCGTTTATTATTCACGATTTCAATACTTTTCCGCAGGTTCTCTTCCGTTACGGTTTTTTGAGAGAGTTCCTCAATCTTTTTCATAAACTTTTGATATTCGGCTCGGAAAAGGTCCTTGCCTTCATCGCTTTTGGTCTGCGGAAGGTCCATCACATAGAAATTATCTTGCAGGGTTCCTAAAATTTCGTATGCTTTTTTCTTGCCGTCACAGGTGTTCTCCCCTACAAGCATATCGACTGACTCGATATACGGGCATACGTTACCAAGTTTGAAACCGAAAATCGACTTAATCAGTGCACAGGTATTACGCGGCAGATACTTTTCCGCATTATCAAACCCATACTCCGCCCCCGTACATAACCCGACTGAAATACCATCAACCGCCAGGATTAACTCTTCGGGCACAAAGGTACAAAAAGAACCGACAACTATCCGACCCTGTTTTTTGGCGTCAAGCAGCTCTTTTATTCTCAAACCATGAACTTCCGACATGACAAAATCAAAATATTTCATTCCTTCGGGACGATTTTTTTGTGACAGAAAAACCTCCCGGTACCCTTCACCAAGTACATGCAGCAGTTGTTCATGAGCCTCTAAATCCAACCCCAATTCTTCCCACATGTTAGTATAATTTTCCGACATCTCAAATACCCTTTACTTGCAAGTTGTTGATACAAATAACGAACTGATGATTCATATCAGGTGACATGAATCAGGTACTAAATTCCCGTGATTATGTATTGGAGAGTTATCGCCTCACGGACAATTGGGCATTACCGTCAGGTATAGGGAGGGTTTGTTTGAGAATATCGTGCTAATATTCCTGCATTGGACTTACAGTCCACAATCACTGGTGGCGTATAACACATAATTCACAATACATAAATTCAAGACAAAATGCAATTTGTTTTAACATTGAGATTACTTTTTGATTCATTTTCCAGCAACCGCATATTGAGCAAAACTATTATTCCAACCGATACATTTTAATTGATTTTCTTTTTACATTTCCTGACCCTGTAGGTGTACAATATAATAAAAACTGACAGGAATGATGTTACAGGTACATGCATCAAGATTGAGTCCCGGCGGGAAAAAACCCGATGGTTTTCTGTCAAAGCTTCTCCCGCCCGGTTCGTTAAAGAGAAAGCTGGTACTTCGTATAGGGATACCGTTGCTTAGTCTCTTTGTCGTGTACTGGTTTATGGATAATGTCGTGATGATGATGGTCACTCGTCATGGCGAAGAATTTACCCTGCCGGACTACACTAATCAAACTGTACTCGAAGCGCAGCTCTCACTGGATAACCTCGGTTTGGAATACAAGGTGGCCTCGGAAGAGTTTTCACCGGGTAAAGCAAAAGGCTTGATATTAAATCAATTTCCCCTCCCGGGGACCAAGGTCAAATCGGGCAGGGTTATCAAATTCGTAATTTCCGCCGGTCAAAAGCTCATACCGATACCATTTTTAGGGGGGAAATCCGTTCGTCAGGCAATGCTCGACCTTGAAACTGCCGGGTTGACTCTCGGAGAAATCGCCTGGGCATTTTCTGACACTCTTCCGGAGCGAGTAGTGGTATTCTCCTATCCCGCCGCCGGAACAGAAATACCGATGGGTTCCCCGGTAAATCTTATGGTCAACCGCGGTCGGGCATCCAATTTTACCTACATGCCTAATGTTGTCGGACTCACTCTTACCGATGCCATTGCCCGCCTTGAAGATAAAAGCCTTAAACTGGGCATTGTCACCTATCGAACCGATGAAAACTATCTCCCGGAAACTGTCCTTGAGCAATCGGAAGCCGAAGGCACCGAACTTGACGCCGGAACAGAAATCGACCTCGTAGTCAGCACCACCGAGTAATCACCGGATATAACTACCAGAAGAGAATTTTCCCAAAAGAAATAAGCGGTAGACAGGGCATCTACCGCTCATGTATGTAGGCTCAAATGGAGGCAAACCTACTTTACAACCACGGGAGGAAGCAACCAATAATCACGCTTCTCGAAATCAAGTACGTAATTTTTTGAAAATATATTGTCACGAAAGTGTCACAGTTTTTGTCTTTTTTTGGTTTTTTTACACTTTTTCATCAGTACACACAAAAAAAGCCGGCAAGCGAACTAACTTGCCGGCTTACAGATGAACTAAATAGCTGTACCTTTACTGCCCGGATAGTGAC
>JAJRZL010000090.1 GCA_024275255.1 Candidatus Zixiibacteriota bacterium
ATGGAACAGGCAATGATTTTTTATGCGTTTTTGGCGCTGGTGCTGGTTATGTATGGTTCGGGCTGGCTGGTGTATCTGCTTGGTGGAGTTTCGTTGGGGGTGGGGATATTTTTCGGAAAAATACTCGGGGTGGTTTTTGTCATACCGTTTATATTGTTTTTCCTGTACCGGTATTACCGGTTACAGAAAAAGGAGGAGGGGATACGATACCTGTTATTTATTGGTGGGGGAATACTGGTTGCTCTTTTATGGTATGTGTTCAACTACTTGCCGGCGGAACAACAAATCAGCGGGTACTTCGGTGATGTTTTTTCCATGTATGGCTCTCCGGAAGGGTTGCGCTCGATTAATGACTTTATCTGGAAACTGGTTTCGTTTGGTGACTCCAGTAAGCTCTTGCGCAGAATGCCTGTTGCGGGAATTCTGACAGCCGTTTTTATTTGTTCGATGATCGTACGGTTTCTCGATCGAAAAAAACAACCCGCCGGAAAAGAACATGAGGATTACTCCGGCTCGATTTTCATAGTGGGAGCGATCGCAGCCTTTTGGCTGGCTCTTATGATATGGGAATACCGCCCGTTACGATATCAATTGGTGTTGATATATCTCTTTTATGGTGCGGCAGCGATTATTTTGTCTTCGTGGTGGCAGAAAAAATCAATAACTATATCTCCTTCCAAAAAGCCGATACTGTTATATATAGTGGTACTTCCGGTGATATGGGTAACGGTATATAAAATTTGGACAATAGTAATGGATATCGTGAATCCCGATTCATATTATGAGAAGGACAAATATATTATTGCTTTGTTGGCGGTGCTGGTAACAGTGATGACAGGTGTGTTCAGCAATATGAACCGCCGCAGCTATTCATGGTATAAACCGGGTATGCGCCTGCTGGTAATACTTAGTATAACAATAATAATGATACGCGGAACACTTGCTTATGCCTTTTGGTGGCAGCGACCGACATTTACCGCGCGAGATAATTGTCATGATTTAAGTATGATTTTATCCCCAAATGCAGTGTTATCGGGACCATTTGCCGCACAGTTGGTTCTTGAAAATGATATCGGAGCGGTTGTTCACATGTTCGGTACTGAAATAGTCGATCCTGAGCTTTTCAAGAAATATCCCGTCACTCATCTTGTTATAGATGAAGCCAATGAAAACCGGGCACGCCGGGATTATCCTGACATTATGAATAAGGCATCGCAGGTACTCACCTACCATGTTGCGCTAAAACAGATTCGGGTTTTTCGCATTGCGGGTACTACCGGCAATCGAACAGCGGCTGCATATCGACCTACGATGTTTGAACGGGCGGTGGATTATTACAATAACAACCAACCTGGAGAGGCGCAAAAGCTGCTGATTCAATTCCTTGAGAGCCATCCTGAAAATATGTCCGGGTACCAGTTTGTCGCTGAAATGGCAAATAATGCCGGACAAACACAACTTGCTGAAATAGCATTCAAAAAAGCTGTTGAGTTTTCACCAACCAATTACCATCTTAACCTTCGGATATATAGTTTTTATAAAGACCTTTATGATGCAACGGGCGAGCAGCGGTATGCCGAGGAAAGTCAACGCTACTTTCAACTGGCAAAAAAGTACGCTCCAACCCTGACAGAAAAAGAGAACGTCCAGAAATAAGGAAAGAGCGGTACCATTGACCACTGAAAAGAAATATCCGTTTTTTGTTTACACCATTGTCCCCGCAATGAATGAAGAGGGCAATATCGAGAAGTTTTGTCAGCTCTATGCCGAGATGCTTGAAGCAGCGCCTTTTGATGGTGAACTGGTATATGTTGATGATGGCTCAACCGATGGCACGCTTGATAAAATTAAAGAAGCTGCGAAGAAATACTCCTTTATCCGGTATGCCACCCATCAGCATAACCGGGGATTGACAGAGGCGCTTCAGACCGGGTTCTCCATAGCAAGGGGAGAGGTATTTGTGTTTTACCCGGCTGATTTGCAGTTCCTGCCGGAGGATATCCCCAAGCTGGTAGCTCCGATTGCCGAGGGTGCAGATATGGCTACGGGTTGGAAACAAGGTGACTACAACAAGAAATTTGTCTCGAATATCTATAATGCCATGTCTCGGAAGATATTTGGATTGAAAGTCCATGATTTGAATTCCTGCAAAGCATTTCGTCGGGAAGTGGTTGAACAGATATTCCTTCGTAAAGATTGGCATCGTTATCTGGTGGTGCTGGCTGCCAGTGAGGGCTATTCCATCGAGGAAGTGAAAATCCCGCTGTATGAACGCGAGTGGGGGGAATCCAAGTTTCGCTCGTTGTGGCGTATTCCGGTCGGTGTTCTCGATATGCTGGCAGTACAGTTTCAAATTAAGTTCATGCGGAAACCGTTATTGTTCTTTGGGTCACTTGGTTCCATCTTCTTTTTCCTGGGATTTTTGGTCGGGGTCTGGGCGGTCTATTTGAAATACTGGCGGGGTGAAACACAGTTGCCATTGTTATATCTGGTTATCTTGCTGGTCGGGCTGGGGTTCGGATTGTTCCTCATGGGGTTTATGGCGGAAGGGCAGACCGCTATCAAAGAGGAAGTCTCCGATTTACGGCGGCAGCTCCAGCGGTTAGTTACTAAAGATAGGTTACGGAATACAGACAATGGGTGAGCCCCGTTCTTCCGACGATACGCAACCGACACCAACATCCGGAGCCAGCATGAAAAAAATGGTCATACGGGCGGTGAAGGTTCTCGTACTGGCTGTAATCTTTTACTTTCTCTTCAAACAATTTACTGCTCACTGGGAGCAGGTGCGGGTATATGAATGGCATATCAATCCGTTATTATTGGTAATGTCGTTGGTTGTCGGGGGTGTCACCTTTGTTATTATGGCTGCTGTCTGGCAGACTATCATGAAAGCTTTTCAATACCAGCTTTCAATTACCGCGGCATTTCGTATTTTCTATCTTTCCCAGCTTGGTCGATATGTACCCGGTAAGGTGTGGGCGCTGTTTGGTATTCTTTACCTTGCAAAACAAAAAGGTATCCCCCCTGAACATGCGGGGGCATCATTTGTCATTGTCCAGCTCTTTGCCATCCCGGCATCATTTTTAGTTTTTGCACTCTGTGCCCAGCTTGAGCCGGCTTTATTTATTGATCAGATAAGTATTCTTGGAGCGTGGTCATCATACCTGTTGACCGCCGGAATGATTCTGTTCAGCCTTTGGCTGGTGTTGTTTCCGGGGCATTTTTTAGCTGTCGGGAACAGGATTTTACGGCGTTTTGGCAGACCGGAAGTGCATTTTCAGTTGGATAAAAGGGTTGCTCTGGGGATATTTGTTGCGTATTGTTTTGGCTGGACTTGTTATGGGGTGGCATTCTGGCTGTTTGTGCATGCAATAGCCCCGAACACATTGTTAAGTCCTGTTGCAGCAGTTGGTTTGTTCAATGCTGCCTACCAGATAGGGTATTTGACCTTGATTGCTCCCGGTGGATTTGGACCGCGGGAACTGGTGATGGGTACTATGCTGACCCCGTTTGTAGGTCCAATTGGTCCGGCTGTTGCCATTGCTGCCCGGTTATGGGCTATTGTCCTTGAGGCTGGTGCCGGAGTAGCCGCAATGTGTATAAAAAAATAAATGTTATGGAGTGATAATTGGCGAAAAAGAAAATCAAACATTCGACAAAGCCATCTCCACCCGCGAGAAAATCATCTGTGAATTTCGAGCAATCTCCGTATTATGTACCGGTTGTATTTGTGGTCTTTTTCCTTGCTCTGGTTTTCCTCTTCCGGGAATTTCTTTTCTCATCGAAAATGTTATATGGCTCGGATATGATTCAAGCGGGTATCTTTTTCCGGTCCCTGCTTGTTGACCATGTCTGGCAGCATGGGGCAATTCCCCAGTGGAACCCTTATATTTTCGGGGGGATGCCGTTTGTCGAGGCATTTCATGGCGATATCTTTTACCCGCTTTCAATATTGAAGTTTTTCGGCTCCATTTATCGGATGGTCGGGATTACTTTGTTTTTGCATATCTATCTGGCGGGTATCTTTATGTACTTAGCCGCTCGTCAGTTCAAACTTCCCAAAACAGCAGCATTGCTTTCGGCTGCTTGTTACATGTTTGCCGCTTACCTGGTGTCGCTGGTTTCACCGGGGCATGACGGAAAGATATTCGTTACAACATTATTCCCGTTGACCATGCTGTTTCTCGATCGCATGTTTGAACGTCGACCATTTTTGAACGCGTCATTACTCGGTTTGGTTATCGGGGTTATCATTCTTTCACCCCATCCTCAAATGTCATATTTTACTCTTTGGGCAATTTCGTTCTATACCGCTTATCGACTGGTACTGCTATGGGTGGAAAAACGGTCAGTGACCCCGATTGTGAAACCGGCTGGTTTGGTGGCATACGCGGTGGTAATCGGTTTGTTGATTTCTGCCATACAGTTCTATCCGGGTTATATATACACCAACACCTTTTCTCCTCGTGCCGATTCCAAGAAAGGCTGGGATTGGGCGACCTCGTGGTCGTTGCATGAGGAAGATGTTATGTCACTTCTGGTGCCGGAGTTTTCCGGTGTTTCCAGCCGGGAAGCCTCTACCATGTATTGGGGGAAGAATTATTTCAAGGACAACTCGGAAGCAGTAGGGGTAGTGACGATTTTTATTGCCCTGCTGGCGTTTCTTTTTGCCCGGCGAAGGGAAAAATACTTTTTTGGAGGGTTGGCGTTGTTTGCCCTTATCTATGCCCTGGGAGCGACAACACCGCTGTTCCACCTGTTTTATGCGTTAATTCCAAAGGTGAAATCACTTCGAGCGCCATCGATGATAATGTTTCTCTTTTCATTCTCAGCCGCATTGCTGGCAGGGATGGGGGTGCAATACCTGATGGACCCGCAGAAGAGCAAA
>JAJRZL010000091.1 GCA_024275255.1 Candidatus Zixiibacteriota bacterium
TATGGATATTCAAACCTTTTGGAATCAGGCAATAGAATGGTCAATAACAATCGGGTTGCGGTTAGCACTCATTGTTGTGCTATCCCTTGTTGCCATCCGTGTCATTCGCATGGTTGTCAACAAACTGTTCAAGTCTCTCAAAGCAAGTGAGGATGCGGAAAGTCAGAAACGACTGGCGACTTTGCAGTCTGTACTCCGTTACACTATTACCGTGGCTATTTTCATTGTAACGGTGATGATGATTCTTGATTTACTGGAAATCAATATCGGTCCGGTCCTCGCCGCGGCAGGGATTGTCGGGCTGGCGGTGGGGTTTGGCGCTCAGCAATTGGTACAGGATGTTATCAGCGGTTTTTTTATTCTCATGGAAAATCAAATCAGGGTTGGTGATGTGGTCAGTATTGCCGGACAATCCGGGCTGGTGGAACAAGTCAACCTGCGGATGACCATTTTACGCGATTCCACCGGCAGTGTGCATTATGTCAGAAACGGGACTATCAATATTGTTACCAACATGACCAAGGATTTCTCATTTGCCGTGTTTGAAATAGGGGTCGGGTATGGTGAAGATATTGACGAGGTGACAGCTCTTATCCGTGAGGTTGGTGAAGAGCTGCGCAATGATACCGAGTATGCCCAGGATATTCTCGAACCGATAGAAATCTGGGGACTGGACAAGTTTGCTGATTCGGCAATTATTATCAAAGCCCGTATTAAAACAAAACCGATTAAACAATGGGGTATCGCTCGTGCATTTAACCTTCGCTTGAAAAAGAAATTCGACGAAAAGCATATAGAAATCCCGTTTCCACACATGACTGTCTTTATCGGTGAAAATAAACAGGGTGAAACCCCGCCGTTGAAAGTGGTGGTTGATAAATAAATACGATCGGGCAGGATAAGGGATAACTGCTTTTCATCGGGTGGCTTACGGCTTAAACGTGTTGAAAAAGTCATGGCATGAGGTATTTTCATGGGTACCATTATCCATGTCATTTCCGCGAAAGCGGGGAGCCAGTATTGTATTATGGGGTTACCGGACCCCTGTCTTCGGGTGTGTTGAAAAACGTCAATATGTTCTTTCAAGCACCCTTTCCGCCCAGGCGGACTCAGGGTGACTTGAAAGTTATTGTCATTCAACAAGTCATGTTGAGCGGAGGCGAAGCAAGACCCCAACAAAATAACTTTTTTCAACAAGCCCCAGCCATCAGTTGCTCAATTGAACCGTAGATCAGAACCTGTATGGTCCTGATTGTTTTATCTTTACCACTACCGTAAAAATGTAAATCCGGTTTTGCTATCCAGATATTTCTGGACCCCTGCTTTCGCAGGGGTGACAAGAGAAAAGAACAGGGATAACATAAAAAAAAGCTGTGTTTGCATGGAATAGTGTTTGCATGGAATATAGCCTTTAATAAAATTTCAAACTTTTTCAATGCATCCCAAGGAGTAAGCTACCCTGTTGACTGTCATTATTGAAGAAAAATAAACAGGGTGAAACCCCTCCGTTGAAAGTGGTGGTTGAAAAATAATTATCACTGATGTAACTTCGGTAATATAAAATTCGTTAAGTTTTATAATTGAATAGGGAATTTATTTCCTTGAGCTTTGCATCATTATACCTGACTTTATACATATGAACGATACAATATATAAATCCGCTTCAGATACGGCGACAAGATGACCGGCTCAAAAAACATATCACTCTACCTGTTTGACCGTATCATTATCATTTACTCCCTGTTGATGGTACTGGTTATTCTTGCTGTCGGTCGCCCCCTGAACAACTACTATGACGAAATAGTGTTCTATATTGGTATGGCGGCTCTTGTGTTACTTATTACCCGGTATATAGATGAACATCGTGGAGGAGTTGCCCGCTTCATACGGTTATTATATCCAATTTTCATGTTTACCTTTTTTTATAAAATAACCGGTGGGTTAATGACACTGTTGTTTGATAATTTCTTTGACTGGCAACTAACCGGGTTTGAAAAAGCTGTTTTCGGAGTCAATCCGACTCTGTACATTGATCAACACCTGTTGAATCCCATATTAACCGAGATATTTTCCTTCTGCTATTTCGGATATTATTTCATGATTCCTGTTTTTTTCCTGCTGGTATATATTCGCAAGGATTACGAAATCATAAAAAATGCCCTGAGTGCTGTCTGCCTGATGTTTTTTCTTTCGTATCTGCTCTTTTTCCTGTACCCTATCGAGGGTCCGCGCTGGCATTTTAGTACAGTTTATGTGAACAAAGTTACCGGACCGGTGTTTCGATATCTGGTTGAACTGGTAATTAAGAACGGAGCCGTTCATGGTGGTTGTATGCCATCATCACATTTTGGAGTGGCGCTTGTGTTAACACTATATAGTATTCGCTATTACCGTCGCTGGTCATGGATAATCACTGTTATTACTATCGGGTTGGCGATAGGTACTGTCTGGGGACGGTTTCATTATATTTCCGACGTGGTAGTTGGTGGTATTATCGGGCTTGGGGCAACCCTGTTCGCCTGGAAATATGCTGAAAGACCCTATCATCACGGACAATCCATCAATAAAAAACCGGAGACAAAACAATACCATGTATCCTGAGTTATTTCATATCGGTCCTATTCCTATTCGCTCCTACGGGTTGATGTTAGCCGTGGCATTCGCCTTTTGCATATTGTATATGAAATATGTCGCGAAGCGGTACAACAAATCGTTCGAGCTGTTTCTTACTGTTGCTTATATCATGATTATCGGTGGTATTGTCGGGGCTCGTTTATTCTACGTGTTGTTTCACCTGGAAGAATTTGCCGGAAACTGGGCATCAACATTCAACCCCTTCCATTCGGGAGAATTTGGCATTGCCGGGCTTAACATGTACGGGGGGGTTGTACTGGCAATTGTCGGGACAATCATTTATGCAAAAATCAAACGGGAATCGGTGCTCGATATTTTTGATTATTTTTCACCAACCCTCGGTTTGGGATTAGCTTTTGCCCGTATCGGATGTTTTCTTAACGGCTGTTGTTTTGGAACCCCGACGAATCTCCCCTGGGGAATACAGTTCCCGGTTGGTTCGATTCCGTACTATATTTTTCAGGATGCTCATATTCACCCGGCGCAGCTTTACAGCTCATTGTATGGGGTAATCCTGTTTTTATTCCTTCATTACAAGATGAAACACCGGCAGTTTATTGGTCAGTTGGTTGCCTATATGTTTATGATTGAGGCGGTGTTCCGCTACGCTATTGAATATGTCCGCTACTATGAAAATGCCATGCACTTCTCATTTTTCGGTATGGAACCAACCTATAACCAGGCAATTTCCATTATCCTGTTTCTTACCGGTCTGGGGATTTATTTCTACCAACGGAAACATGCTTCTCTGACAACGGCATAAGAAACACATACAATTCAGGAACCACCACAAAGAACCAGTGGATTCTATAGTCCTCCTGTTGCCGTGTGCAGGATAGTTCCATTATCACCCACTACCCAGCCAAGAGTTCCATTTACTATGGCAACATCCCACAGCGCCCGGTCAGTACCGGAGGTTTGCTGTATCCAGGCAGTCCCATCACTGGTGGAAAGAATAACACCATCCATACCGACAATCCAGCCATGAGTATTATCGGCAAAGAACACTGCTCTCAGGTTGTTATTGACAGGTGCATCTTGTTTTGTCCAATTCTCTCCGGCATCGTCAGTTCTGAAAATCGCACCACCGTCTCCAACAATCCAGCCGGTCATATTGTCGACAAAATATACATCACGCAAATCATCCGGTTCACCAACGGTTCTGTTTACCCAATGGTTGCCACTATCTGCTGTAAACAAAACAGTCCCGCCATTTCCTGCTATCCAGGCACTATCGGGAGAGATTGAGAATATATCGGATAAATCATTGTTGGTGTTACTTACCTGAGATACCCATGTTGAACCGGTATCGGTGGTATGGAAAATTGCTCCCTCTCTGCCCGTTGCCCATCCGGTTGTTATCTCCGGGAAATGTAAACCGGCAAGGTCCAAAGTATCCGGTGTCGAGATAATATTCCATGAGTTTCCCCCATCGGTTGTTTTTACAATCATACCATGCGCACCAACGGCAAAGCCTGTTTGGCTATCCAAAAATTGGATATCACCAAGTATTTCCGGTATGTCTAATGTTTGCAGTTGCCAGTGTTTTCCCCCATCGGTAGTAGCTATAATGTACCCGGTTCGTTCCAGTGCACTCAATAGCTGTCCGGAAATCCAACCGTGATTTTCATCAACAAAATCCACTCCTCGCAATTCACCGCCGGTTATCGGGTCCTGTTGATTTATCCACACTTCCACGGTCAGCTCACAGTAGATAAAACCGGCATGTTCACCTAACGGCACATTGATTACAACCGTATCAACATAAGTCCCGGTAGACAGTCCGTCAGCATTTACATTTACTGTAATCGTATCCGGGGATTGTCCACTTGTTTTGGAAAGATTCAACCATGACTGTGAATGGCTCAAAGTATAATCAAACGGTGTCCCACTAAAATGATAAATGGCAAACTCCTGTGGAGCCGGAGCATCGCCATTCTTGAGAGCGATAAATGAGAGCGAGTCGGTATTACTGGAAACAATAAAATGAACCGTGACCGTGGCTTCAATCGGTAAAGGAGAGTTGCCGGCATCGGGTGCTTCAACCCAGACCGTGTCGGTATAAGTATTTCCCGGTTCAAGACTGCCAATTCCCATCATAACCGTAAACGTGTCAGGGGTAGCACCTGTTGTATCTCCAAACAGGCTCAACCAGGGAGCAGATTTCGATGTCTTGTATGGTATGGTATCACCAGTTGTGGTGGAAACGATTACATTCACAGCGCGGGGTTGGGTTCCGTCTTCCCACCCCTCCCCAACAACAACTGAAGGAGTAGCAACAATAGTAATAACCTGTGGCTCATTTATTTTTTCAGAACATCCAATGAATGCTACTCCTGCCAGCAATAGGATAAGTCCGGTTATCACAAAAAGATGTTTTCTTTGAACATTCATTATATCAATTCTTTCCTGTTTGTTATATACGTTTGTATCTCATGTAATATATTTTTCGTCCTTCCGAGCGCCATTTCTGCTCAAAGAATGTCGGTGCATACCCGAACAGTTCTTCCGAAGTAACGAACGGTGCCCCCATATTGTTTATTTCAGGTACCTGTTTACAATTTTCCACAACCCAGTCAGCATACCAGGCAACATCAGTCGCCATGAACAAATCCCCTCCCGGTTTCAAATAACGAGTAAGTAAAGCAATAAACTCTGTTTGCAAGAGCCGTTTTAACGCATGTCGTTTCTTGGGCCAGGGATCAGGGAATAATACATATATTTTCTCGAATGTCTGCTCGGAAAACTCTCTCGGTAACACAATGCGAGCATCACCACCGATAAGCAGGATATTTTTCAACCCTCGTTTTTCAATACGGGGAACTAACTTATGGAACCGTTTCTTCCCGATTTCAATAGCGACAAATTTCTTATCCGGCAGGGCTTCCGCCAGGTCCAGCAA
>JAJRZL010000092.1 GCA_024275255.1 Candidatus Zixiibacteriota bacterium
AGCATAAATAAACCCCGAACCTCCAAAAAACATATCATTCAATGCTTGGATTTTCACCTTTTTAAAAACAGATTGGTCAAAGTGGATATCATACTCGGGAAGGTATGTTGACTCTTGGGTTTGATAATTATATTTCCATAATCCTTCCTAGGTCGAGTAATATACCGTATCTTCATAAACACCCACTCCCCATATCCAGCCTTGGTTACCATTGACTGGAAGACTGCCCTCAGTGTAATAACGTATTTCCCATACCCCATTAACTAATTCCAGTGCAACAGATGGCGCAGGTATCGTTGGATCATAACCTATTGCAAACACATGCTCCCCGTCGGGCGTGCCGGCGATGTCTTTTAAATCCACCTCCGTCCCGCTCTCCATCTGCACAAAACTTGAGCCGTCATAGTGCACGATGGAACCGTTCAGACCCACAAAGTATAGATCGGAAGACGAAGTGCCCCATATTTGATTAACACTTACGTGTATTCCCATATTTTGAAGATGATAAAGGGTCCACTCAATTCCATCCCAATGAATAGGAAAACTATTATCAGTTACCCAAATATCATATTCACTGATATACCGAATGCTATACAAATCCAATGTGTTACTGTAGATACCCATTAGTTCCCAATCGGTGCCGTTCCATCTTGCAGCGTTGTATTCTCCGCTGTCGGTCTCGATATTGCCCACCACCCAGATGTTGTTCTCATCCACGATTGCCACGTCATTCAGGTAGCTGCCGTAGTTTCCAATCGTATCGACGACAAACGAAAATTGGTGTGAGGTTGTATCTAAACAACAGTTTGTCAGCATCTCCCCGCAGTTGTGGTAGAGCTCCTCGCACACCACCTCACAGCAAGTCGTAACATCATCTTCGCAGGGCAGAAAACCGGCGTCACAATCCGCCGGTTTCGGGTCGGTGGAGCATTTGCAGCCGGCGGACAGGAGTATGAGGGCATACAGCAGCCCAAGGCCGATTACCGCAGGGTTGAATCCCGATCCCTTAATCTTAAATCCTGAATATTTGTATTTCATCCTTTATCCTGTTGTTAATTTTTCACTCATACTTTTGACCCCCTCCGGCTCCCCCTCGGCAGGTAGAGAAAAATCCGGCGGGCTTTTTCCCTCTCCTTTTGAGGAGAGGGTCTGCCGAAGGCAGGGGTGAGGTCAAAGAATTGGTTCTCCCGCCAGCACACCCATCGGGCAGGCATTTTTCACTTTCTCTCAAATCGCATCCGCTCTATGTGCAATAAATGTTGTGATTATCGAACCCCCTTAATTACAACGGCTCTGCCGAACCAACATTCGACGCATCCTACCATGATTATTGTATTATCACTCATATCAAAACGGTAACTTTCTATACCGTGCCAACCAAAATAGTCGTTTATACTTATATCTGATTTCCAGGTATTTCCGTTAAAATGCAGTAACGAAAATCCCCAGTCTTTTATAAAAATATCATTCAAATCACTAACGATTATCTGAGCATATCCATGCTCATCAAAACCGTTCACATGAGCGGGAATAACCACAGATTCATGGGTATTATAATTGTATTTCCATAAACCTCCCCTGCGGGAAAAATATACGGTATCTTCAAAAACGTAAGCTCCCAAAACAGCGCCTGTTGAATCATTTTCAGGCCAATAGCCCTGATCAAAATACATGGTTTGCCAATTACCATTATTCAGTTGAAGGACAACGCTCGTACCCGAATCACTATATCCGGTAACAAACACATGCTCCCCGTCGGGTGTGCCGGCGACGTCTTTCAGATCCACATCCGTGCCGCTGTCCATCTGAACGAAATTCACACCGTCGTAGTGCACGATGGAACCGTTCAGACCCACAAAGTATAGATCGGAAGACGAAGTGCCCCATATTTGATTA
>JAJRZL010000093.1 GCA_024275255.1 Candidatus Zixiibacteriota bacterium
ACTGATCAATTTGGTTATTTCGCCAGTGTCACGGACCAGTAGTACGTGTTATATGTAATTCGTTCGACCGAAAAATGATGTTGAAAAATCTGTATCAGTTCCTGCCGGGAAAAGTAATTTTTCAGAATAATAAACTCTTTACCATTATCAAGAAAACGGCGTTTATAATTGTTGCCATGGTTGTCTTTATAGGCGGAATGCTGGTTGGAACCTTCGGCGGGAGGGTTGTTGTCAATGAGCCAGATATGTCCATTATCACGAAGCAGGCGTTTTATTGTTGAGAAGAGGGTATGGTATGATTGTTTCGGTTGGTGTGAAAACCAGAATCCCAGCAGAATGATGTCAAATGCGTTATCGGCAAAGGGGAGTTGTTCCAGGTCGGCAATGACAAAAAATGGTGACTTGCGGTAGTTCTTTTTGCGGGCTTCGGTAATCATTTCCCGGGCGAGGTCACAAGCGATAATATTTTTGGCTGTTTCTGCGGCAATATGGGTCCAGTAGCCGGTTCCGCAGGCAATGTCAAGAACTTCTTTTTTGGTGACGAGTTTCCGTATGTATGTAGCTTCGTCTTCTATTTCTTTTCTTCGAGCAGGATTATCACGGTAATAGATTTGTTCATATTCCGGTGCACGATACCGGTAGTATTCTTCTGTTGCTTTATCACGCATGTTTCTGTTTCAACTGGTTGGCAAGTTTTATCCCCACGCGATGTATTTCGGCAAGAGCGTGCTTGTCAGTTCTGGCAGAGCCGGGTTCATATCCGATACTGTGATAGATTATAACACCTTCAAGTACGATTTCGACCCATTTGAAAAAACCGGCAATGACCCGACGAGCACCTTCAAACCACCCCTTTTCACCCCCTACCAGCACCATTGCGCCGGGACGCTTATGTTTGATAAGTTTGATAAACTCGTGTTCCGGGTCAATATTGTCATAGTCGGGCGGGCGAAAACAATTGCAGCGGTCGATAAATAATTTTGCCTGTGCCGAGACCGTATCAAAATACAATGGGGAGCCAACCAGGATACAATCCGCCTGTAAGAATTTTTCATACAATTCTGCAAGGTCATCGTAGAAACAAAATTTCGGTGTCGGGGCTTTGCCACATGACTGACAGGGAATAAAATTCAAGTCGTTCAGCTTGACAAACTCTGCCTGCACCGCATGGGTGGGCTGTAATTCTTTTTGAATAGTATCGGCAAGTTGTTTCAGGAGAAAATCCGTTGACGATTGTTCGACCGGTGAACCGGAGAGTATCAGTATGTTAATCAATTTGCACCTTCTCAAGTTGTTCAAGGGTAACATATAATTCCAGGAGCTGTTCTTCAATCTCCTTTTTGCGCTCGATTGCCTGGTTGAGTTTTTCCCAGTCGGTTTTCGGGATATTATTATGAATGTCATCTTCGAGCGCAGCCAGTTCTGTTTCAAGGTCTGATATTTTTATGCGGGTTGCCTGAAGCTGTTTTTTATGGCGAGCTTTTTGTTTTGATTTTTCCTTGAAGGCAAGGTACGCCTCCTTAGATTTTGCAACTTTCGGCTTCGGGACTGCCATTACGGTTGTTTTTTCCTTGAAATAGGAATATCCGCCATCATAAATGGTCAGGGCGCCATCGTTGATGTAGAATATGCGATTGACTACACTATCGAGAAAATGGCGGTCGTGAGAAACTATCAGGCAGGTCCCGTCGTATTCCTGCAATGCTTTTTCGAGCACTTCGCGGGAGTCGATATCAAGATGGTTTGTTGGTTCGTCAAAGATGATAAAATTTACCGGGTGATAGAGCAGCTTTGCCAGTGAGAGTTTTGTTTTCTCTCCGCCAGACAGGGATTTGACCAGTTTGAAACTATCTTCCCCGGTGAAACCGAATCGGGCAAGGAACGAGCGTATTTTCCCAACCTCGGCTGTCGGGTCAAGCTCCCACAAACTATCCAGCACTGATAATTCGGGATTGAGGTCTGTCAGTTCCTGATCGAAATAAGCAACATCGACATTACTCCCCAGTCGGATTTCTCCTGCTATCGGGGCAATTTCTCCAATAAGCGATTTGAGCAAGGTGGATTTGCCGGAACCATTGCGACCGATGACCCCTACTTTTTCACCGCGGTACATATCAAAGTTGACATCCTCAACTACAGCAGCAGCACCATACCCCAGGACAACATCGCGCACTTCAAGAATATGTGCATATGAACGTCGCGAGGATTGCATCCGAATTGTCTGAGAGCTTTTATCTGCCAGTGGCGGAGGAATACGTTTGATACGGGAAAGGTATTTCAGTTTCGACTGAGCCTGTTTTGTTTTTTGTCCTGCCATGTTGCGTCGGACAAATTCTTCAAGACGTTTTATCTCCTCCTGTTGATGTTTATAATGGTGTTCATGCAGGCGTTTTCTTTCGGCTCGTTCGACAAGGTATTTTTCAAAGCCTCCGGTATAAAAATGCAGTTTGCCGAATTGTATCTCCCAGATATTCTGAACAGTTGCGGAAAGAAAAGCCCTGTCATGCGAGATTATCAGGTATGCTTTGTTCGTTTTGGCAAGATATTCTTCAAGCCATGTCGTGGATTCGATGTCAAGATGGTTTGTCGGCTCATCCAGTAAAAGAAGATTCCCTCGCCCGGCAAGCACACGCGCCAAACCGGCACGATTTTTTTCTCCCCCGGAAAACTCAATCATCCGGTCGTTATGACGCTCCTTATCAAATCCCAAACCTTCAAGGATGACCGATATTTCATGTTCAAACGTAAACCCGCCTTCCGCTTCGAATTTTGGCTGCAAGTGCCCAAGGCGTTCAAGGCTGGCATTGTCTGATGCATGAAGTGCGAGATGTTCCTGCAGGGTAGTAATCTCATGGCGCATATCAAGGAGATCCTGACGGGCAGCGGCGACATAGTCAAACAGGGTAATATCCTGAAGGTTGTTTTTGTCCTGGGTAATATAATCAATACGGCATGAGTTCGAGCGGGTTACCGTGCCTGTATCGGGTTCCATGTTTCCAGCCAGGATTTCAAACAGAGTTGTTTTGCCGATGCCATTCCTGCCGACAAGGCCAATGCGGTCATCGCGGGTTATAGTGAACGAAACATTATCTAAGATTACTTGTCGGTCGAATTTTTTTGAAATGTTTTCCGCTGCCAGAAGTGTCACCAGCTACTCCTCCGGCACAGCTCCGCGAGACAGGAGCATTTCCAGTAACAAGAGCACCACAGCCAGCCAGAGAAATATCTGCCAAAGCTCTTTGCCATATCGAAGCTCGTCAATGACAGAAGCAGCATCGACATCAGCGGTAAGTTCGTTGTACTCCCGGGCTCCGATAGCTTCTGCAAACCTGTCAGTATCGACCGAGGTGAGGTCGCATTCCGCCGGCAGTACGTTTACGGCAAACCGGTCAACCTCCCGACCCAGATGGTATGTGTAATAAATACCCGGCAGCGTAGTCGGGCTGGCTCGTAGTATAAGGTTGCCCTGTTCCTCTTCCGGGGTAAGGAAGTACCGCGAGCTATCCGGTGTGATAAACTCCACCGAGCCGGTTAAGGGATAATTAACAGATATGATACGAGTAATGGATTCTTCGCAGAACAAATCATGGTCAAACGATGACAGGTCTGATGCCAGGTATTCGGCAATTCTTGAAATAAACGGCACAAAGAACGCATGTCCGGTGAGATCACTATAACGGGGAGAGAGTGGAGCGGTAAATGTGAGGACCGTACCGTTGCTGTATGAGTTTTCCACCAGTGCCGGTCGATTCCCGGAGAATTTGGCAATGGTAACTGCTTTTCCTGTCGTATGTACTTTGGGCAGGGTGAAGAATTTTATAGTTGGAAGTTTGTCATTGTTGAACCCAAACGCTGAAAAAATGGGATGGTCATAGTTCATTGATTCCAGGGTGTAATACCCGGCACGGGTGAATTGCTGTTGTACCGGCTCATCGAAAACGACCCCGGTCACATCCGACCAGGTGTTGTTCAGGTATGAAATATCAGTTGTGCCGTCATAAATCATGAATAACGATTTGCCAAGACGGATGATTGACTTCAATCGTTTGGTATAATCTGCTGTCAGTTTCGGAGAACCGGAATAGATGATGACATCGTAATCAATGAAATTCACACCAGCCATATTATCAGGAGCAATTTCTTTGACTGACCAATACTGATTGAGCGCTTTTGACGGCACCAGAGCCAGGGATATAAACTTCGCATCGACATTGTCGGCAACAATCAGGATATTGAATTGAGCGGGGATTCTGAAACTGAAAAAGAAACGGTTATCCTCTGAAAAGGAGTCATCAGTCAGTTCAACATACCCCGAATGAAATCCTCCGCGCGAAACAGAACGGGTGAAGCGTACCGCTGTTTCTCCGCCTGCAGAAATTTTTACATCAGATTGTGCCACCCGGTTACCATCGAGATACAGGGAAGCAATAATGTCATCACGGTCGCGTTTGCTGTAGTTTTTTACTGTTGCCGTAATGGTGAATTCGTGCCCCGGAAGCAGGAGTTTACCGCCAAGGTCCACAGCAGTTATTCCACAATTGTCAGGCTCATCAAGAGGGAGAGCCACAAGGTACACATGAATATCATGTCCCTTTAATACGGTACTGTCCGGAAGAGAATGACGTTGACGGTCGGTAACGATGTAGAGCTCTTTGTTCAGGTTGGCGGCATTGTCCAGTAAATCGGTCGCTTGTTCGAGGGCAGCCTGTAAATTTGCTTCACCATGTCCGGGAACAAGTCGCTGCAGTTCTTCCCGTACTACCACAACCGCACGGAATGCCATCGAGGGGATATCGGTTGCTGACTTGTTCAACGGGATAAGTGAGATTTCATCAGCATCACTGAAAGAATCCAATAACCCACCCACACGTTTTTTGGCGATTTCAAATAAGTTCCCATCACGGACGGAACGGTTCATAGAGGCGGAATTATCGAACAAGATGACGGCTGATACAGAAGCATGGGAGCCGATACTGCCACCCTTTGATGCCGGACGGGCAAACGCTAAAACGATTGTCAGGATAATGAGCATGCGCAAAATAAGCAGCAGCAGTTGTCGTATTTTCAGGCGTCTGACCTGGCGTCGCTGCATGGCTTTGAGATATTTCAGCGATGAAAACTCGACGATTTTCACCCGTCGTTTTGAGAAGAGGTGAATAAGCAACGGTATCAACGTTGCTGCCGCGGCGATCAGTACTGCAGGATTGAGAAAATTAAGCACAGTTCATATCAGCGAGTATAAGGGTTTTCAATATACTTCCGGGCTTCCCTTTGGTGGTAATCGGCAGAAGGGAGTGACAACACCACTCCATAATAACTTTTCGCTGTTTCGTGGTCGCCACGAATATCTGCCAGTTTACCAAGCCACAGATTAATCATACCAAGATAAAACGGTCGTGTTTCCAGAAAATTTGCCAGTTCTAAAAAGTTGAAAGCGTTGCCGGTATCATCCAACCCCAGCGATGCTACCCCCATCCAAAGTTGTGCCGTAGGCATCGGCTCTCCCCTGGATGCTTGCTGCTGGTAGATGGACAGCGCATCATTGTAGTAAGTCATTGCTTTTGATTTGTCGGTATCGTTGCCGGTAGCGCGCAGCAGTTCTGCCAGCATTATCCGTGCTTCGGGAGGGGCAGAGGTGTTGTTACTGACAATGATGTCATTGAATTTTTGCCGAGCCTTTGTTGTGTCATACATCAGTAAATAGTTCAAGCCCAGGTTAAACTGGATAACAGCATTTTCCGGGTTTAACTCAGCAGCAATTTCAAGATGTGACCGGGCAGTATCATATATCCCGTTCATCATCTCGTATCCTGCCAACGCCATCCATCCCATGCTATTTATTGAGTCAATACCGAGGAGGACCTTTTGAGCTGAGGCGGCGCCGTAATAATCGCCGGTGAGGAAATATGCTCGTTTTAACGCTGAAAAGGCAATAACGGAATCACTTGAATTTTTTACAAGAGGGAGCATCCCCTTAGCATATTTCAACATCAACGGATAGTTCATCATAACTTCCGCTTTGTCTATGTAATGACTGAAAATCGGCAGGGGAATGGTCAAGGTGTCAACGTAGGTCAGCCATTGTTGTTCCAGTTCATCAACAGGAAGTGAATAAGTCTGGGTCAGCACTGACTGCAATGACAGGTCATCGGCTTTTTGGTACAGCTCCTTGAAACGACGGATACCATACGTATCGATAAGAAATTTTACAAAGGTGGCTGCGGTGCGGTCGGCAAGGGTCGGGTCTGCTTTCAGGTACTGGTAAGTATCCAGAAAGTATGCAAGCGGTTTGGTTTTATTCTCCGCCACCAGTTGTTTCATGTCAAAAATAGCAAAGGACAGGTATCCTGCCATACCTTCCGATAAAAAAGGCGGCGTATATCCAAAATGACGCAAAATGGCGGCATGGTTGAGAATAAATGGATCGGCAGTATTGACCTGCTTTGTGTATATGGCAAAGCCGACATTTTTGTTGGGGATGATTGTCTGACCAAAACGGTTGTCCCAGATAACCGATGGAACAGGGCAGGGGCAAAGGAATAATTGAAATTTTCCGGGAAGGTTCAGGCTGAACAAGCTTATAAACTGGCGATATTCATATTCCATCAGCTCTTTGACCGAGGTCCAGTAAAAATCGGCAAGGGAGGTCGGCACGTAGTACAAATCGGTGTGAGCTGTGGGGCTAAAGCGAAAGGTGCTGTCATCATGATGGTCGAAATTGCAGGAGGTGGTGTCAACATTGTAAGGTGCCAACGGTATTATCGTGAAGGTATACCTGTTATTGTTTTTCCCGATGATGTCGTTCATGCGAGCCGGCAAGCCATACTCAACGGTAAATTTTTTAGCGCGAGTTTGTGCCTGGGGACCCAGGGTAACAACATGACTGTTGAAGACACATTGGGTGCTGTCTATCTCTGTAAACTCCACATCAAGAGAGAATGTCAGGAGAAAGCCCGAAGTACGGATGCCTTTTACAAACGTGGTGGTATCCGCCGACAGCAGAACATTTTGTCCCGTGCTGTCTGTCTGATGTACCAGCAGGGCACATTCCACGCCATCGGAAGCCGTGGCTGTCAGTACCGGAAAAAATAAAAACAGAGCCAGTAGGGTAATGAAATATCTCATTGTTTATTATACCGTTAAGATAGAAATACGCTCAATCACTTTTATCAGAATTATCAATAACCAGACGACCGTCAACCAATACCGGCAATACCGGTATTGTGTCCGGTTGCGCGGCAATTATCACATCATCACCAAAAGAAAGATCTGCCAGCCGACGGCCATGTTCTCCTCGTTGTATTATCTCCATCAGGGATGACTGGTTTGCCTGATAGAGCAATAATGCCAAAGAAGCCGCATCATTTATTTCAACTGTTATATGGCAGGTTTCTTTCAGGAGATAAATCAACATTCCGGCGCATATCGTATCTTCAATGGAGAACCCGCCTTCATGCCCCGAACAGACAATGACCAAGTCACGATTTTCCTGCGCAACCCGTTGAGCCACTTTTGAGATATTTACCAGCGCTCCGCATAAGACCAGTGCCGCATCTTGTGTTTTATTATAGACGGCTGTTCCGTTGGTTGTGGTCATAATGACATATTTCCCGCCCACCGTTTCCGGGGTGAACTCTTGCGGTGAATTGCCAAGCTGGAAGTTCTCGATTTTGACTCCATCACGTTCACCGACGAGTATCGCCATATCCGTGCCGATTTTTGTCCACAGCTCGGCAGCTTCACCCGGTCCGGATGTGGGTATAACGCCGCGAGCTCCGGCACGCAACGCAGCACAGGTGGAAGTAGATGAGCGAAGCACATCAATGGCAACAACCGTTTTGCTGGAGAGATATGCTCTTTCCAGCGGGTAAGGGGTCAGGAATAAATCTATTTTCATTGGTCCTGTTTATTACTTATGTGAGCCATGCTTATAAAATGGTGGTTTCACAACTACTGCCGGGAATCGCTTGTTACGAACATCGACCTCCAGCGTTGTACCTGTTTTTGTTTTCCCACGTTTGACATATCCCATTGCAATTGGTTTTTGCAGGCTTGGTGAAAATGTCCCTGAGGTTACTTTTCCCACTTTGTCGTCACCGTCGTAAATATCGTATCCCTTTCGAGGGAACGCCCGTCCTTCCAACTCCAGGCATATCAGTCGTCGAGGCGGTTTTTCTTCTTTCATCTGCAGGAGAACATCACGTCCGATAAAGGATTTGTCCCAATAGATAATCCATGACAAACCGGCTTCGACCGGGGTTGTGGTTTCGTCGATGTCGTTACCGTAGAGTGCCATTTTCATCTCTAATCGCAGGGTATCCCGCGCTCCCAACCCGATAAGCTCCATCTCATACTTTTTCCCGGCTTCAGTTACACCCTTCCACAAGGTGTCGGTATGTTCGGGGGGAATGTAAATCTCAAAGCCATCCTCTCCGGTATAACCGGTCCGGGAAAAAAGCACACTTGCCCCGGCTACTTCAGTGGTTACCGAGGTATAGTATTTCATGGAATCAAGGTCGTAGTCGGTTAGTTCGCTCATTACTTTCTGGGCGTTTGGTCCCTGGATGGCAAGCAGGCTTGTTTCAGGAGAGCGGTCGATAAGCTGTACATTTCCCGAAAGTTGTGACTGGAGCCAGGCGAAATCTTTCTTGATATTGGCAGCATTTACCACCAGCATATATCCATCCTGAAGTCGATACACTAATAAATCATCAACAATACCACCTGTTGGCAGTGTCATACAGCTATATTGAATGTCGCCAATGGTAAGCTCAGCGACATTGTTGGTTGTTACTTTTTGTAAAAAATCAAGAGCATCATCACCTGTAACTTCAAACTCGCCCATGTGGGAGAGGTCAAATAACCCTACATTTTCCCTGACAGCGAGGTGCTCCGCTGTTATTCCCTTGTATTGGATAGGCATACGGTACC
>JAJRZL010000094.1 GCA_024275255.1 Candidatus Zixiibacteriota bacterium
GAGTAATATCATATCTCCATGTTCAATAGTTGAAAAACCGGGGAGTGACGAACCATCAACGCCAACACCTGTTTTGAAAAGCTCCCGGGTAAGGGAGGATACGGGAAGGGTAATATGATGCCAGAGACCGGGTAAGTCTGTGAATTTCAAATCAAGAAATTGTATCTTTTCTCTTTTTACCAGTTTTGCAAGGTCAGCTAACTTCATCGGAACTCCTCATGAATATGCTTTTCTCTTTGACGGCAAATATAGAATAACATGTCGTATAAGTAAACTTGAATAGTATGTGATGCCATATAAAAAGGTCGGCATATTCGAAGAACATACCGACCATATTTTTGATTTATAAGTTTGAAATCTTACATAAGAATAACAATCTTACCAATCTGGGTTTCACCGGTTTCGGATTCCACTGTCCAATAGTAAATACCAGAGACAACAAGCTGGGTGTTACGAGTTACCAAATCCCATGTGTCATGTGAAGCAGTAGGATCGGAGGGGTCTTTGTCATGAATGATTTCTCTCACCAGATCACCATCCAAAGTAAATATCTTGATAGTACATTTTGGTGGTAAATTAGTGAAATTGATTGCCCGAACACGGTCATCCGGACGGTCAATCTGGTCGGGACCTCGCCCTTCAAACCCGAGAGTTCGATACCCGGCGTCAATCCTGTATGGATTCGGGTACACCATGACTTTCAAGCCTTGAGCTTCAACATCACCGGCTAATGTTGTAGGATATGCTTCCTGGGCACCTACGGAAACAGAGGTTTCCAGTGATGCCAGTCCCGATTGCGGAGAACCGAAGTCAAACGCTGTGACATTAACCCAGTACGAGACAGTTGGTAAAAGATTGGGGATAATGTACTCATACTCGAAGTACTTGAAATATCCATCATCAGTCAACTCATCAGGATCAGCATCTTCAATGTTCAAAGTAGATGGGTATGGCTGATCGGGATAGATTTTATGAATACCAGTTGGGGAGGATAAATCAGAGACGTTGAAATCCTGTTTCTCAAAGTAGAACAGTGAATCGGAGTTTGATGGGCGGTATGGTGAGTTACGAGTGTAGAGAAGTGGGTCAAGGGTCGGATCGTTATATATTTCGCGCAGTTCATCTAATGTAAATGGTATATCTTTTAGTTCCCATGTATTACGAGTCGGGTTATATATAAACTTGTTATAATCTTCCTTATCATAAGAGGCGATGACACTAAAGCTGGTTGCACGTTCATCACGTCCCAAATATACCCGGTATCCTTCAAAATCAGCCACCCGGGAGAATACATCACGGGTTGTTTCAGAACGAAAACCATTGAAGCGCACTCTAATTTGACCTTCAGAGGGAATCAGCCACATTTTCGGAGCGGGTGGAGGGGAGGCTCCTCTGAAATCAGGAACGCCATCACCTTTGGTCCATAATGTTTCTGAAAGATTTGAATCGATAACACAAACAAAGAAGTCACCGGAGTCGCCGTCACCATCGGTATCGACACCGGGGTTATCATAAATCCATGAAGCCCAGCGTGAGTTAGTGGAAAGATCGGAAAAATCGAGGTTAGCATAGAATAAGTCCGGGTTATAATTAGTGGTGAGGTTATTAATATTTTCCTGAATAGTATGTAAGTTGTCTCCGGCAAGATATGCAAACGAGACCGGAAGTGTTTGACCGGGAGAGATATTAAATGGTCCGAATGATAACAGGTATCTCGTATCATAACCGTCTGAGAAGTCCCTGGCTAAATCTTGATTGGGATATAACCAGAGGGTGTCATTGGGTTGAATAGCCGCTGTATAAATCTGGTCGTAATCAAACTCTTTATTCCTTAGAATATAGTATTTATTGTCATCACGTGATGGTGTCCCTAAGCCACCGGTTCGGAAATTTCGGAAATCTTCTTTTAATCTGCCAACACCACTGCGCTCACGAGGACCAAAGTCAAGGCTGGGAGTACCATTGCTAATCCACCAGTTAAATGATACATCCAGTTGTTCTCCGGGAGTTCGGACAATTCGAGTAGCAGTAACAGCAGGAACTTCTGCCGGTTGACCGGTATTAGGGTCAAGTTTTCCCAAGTCACCGTCATTATCAGCTATCCACGCAATATTTACTGTATCTTCATATTCGCACTGACTGAAAGGAAACACATCAGTTTCACGGAATCCACAGATATCATCAGTAAAACCAGTCCCCTGATCACAGTTGATACATACATCAGCATCAACATAAATACCCATATATACACTATCAAGCGTGCGAGTCCCGATATTCTTGATTTTATAATCAAACAGTACCAGGTCCTCAGCATACGAGTATGACCAGGCGTACGATGCGTCGGTAATTTCTATTCCCAACGGTTTATGGATTCGTCCCCCGTCTTCAGCATCTGTACCAGCTAATTGCACAAATGTATCCAAGTAAACAGAGATATAATCCTCTTCAGATATAGCACCTTCAAATTCCGGTTTAGTCGGATCAATAATAGAGCGTTTCACCATACATCCAAAGGGTGCTTCTTCAGGAAACATTTCACGAATACCTATCCAGCCATCAGCACCGGTAGATACTAAAGTATCACGTCCAATAACAGCACCAATCCAGAACGAGGCAGCAAAAAGATACTGATGCCCGGAACCTTTGGGATATTCTCCACCACCAGCAGGGATAGGTTGACCAGTGAAATAGTCCACTGCCGATCCCTGAGTGAAACCAGTACCAAATGTCCCGTTGTTATTAACCGCTAATACCAATTTACCGACCCGGTGCATGGCAACTCCGTAACATGGCTGTTGCAAAGCGAATCTACCTTGAGAATCCTTAGAACCAAATGCGTCTAAAGCTGCTCGACTCCATGTTGAAGTCGAAAGGATTGTAATGAGTACACATACTGCTGTAACAGTGACCAAGACTTTTCTTGACATATCCTTATTCCAATCAGTTTAAACTGTTTACAAAATTAACGCACAACCTTATAAACATGTTTAATCATTCGTTACATTTTGCTTCCCGCTAATCTAAAACAACTTACACAGCTTTCGCAAGGATTTTCCGAATAAAAGTTACATCAATATCCAAAGTTATGTATGGTTTTTTGTTGTGGTGTATTGCGTTGAGTTATAATAAGATACGTGTTGCTACGTGGTGTGTGGACATAATGTAAATTCAGATTTTCCAAAGTTTCCCTGCTTTCTGCATCGCATGAAACAAAAAATGTAAAAAAACCGGTAAATAATCTATTTACCGGTTATATCTCATACGTGTGATAGTTCCATATCAATTACGGACAGGATGGTGGCTGAGGACCACCAGAGAATAAATAATCCACTAAATATGTCAAATCCGATACATCAATAGGACCAGCCGTTCCAACAATCCCATCTACATTGCCCTGTCCCAGACAAGGTGGCTCAGGACCGCCAGAGAACAAGTATGCTACTAAATAGGTTAAATCTGCCACATCTATTGGGTTAGAACCAACGATATCATCGACATTTCCACGATTGACACAACAGCAGGCATCACCAATACCATCGTTATTTTCATCTTCCTGCCCAGGATTGTAAATATCAGGGCAGTTATCACAGAGATTTCCAACACCATCAGAATCACTATCCAATTGGGATACATTATACGTATCGGGACAATTATCACAGATGTCACCAATACCGTCATTGTCAGTATCCTGTTGGTTCGCATTTGCGATAGTAGGACAATTATCACAGCCGTCATTGATACCATCGGAATCAGAGTCAGTAATATCGGGACAGTCAATCGTAGTGCGGTACATGGAGCGACCATGAGTTCCGGCTACTAACGTTCTGGTTGCTACATCAAATTCAAGGTCATGTACCGGAACGACAGGTAAACCGGTCCCCAGTGGTGACCAGGTTTGTCCTAAATCTTCAGTGTAAAATACGCCAAAATCAGTTGCTATATATAACATGGAATCATCATGCGGATCGACTATTACATCATTTATCGGGGCGTCGGGCATATTTCCATGAATTGCCGTCCAGGTTAATCCGTAGTCAGTAGTTCTGTATATATGCGGTGTCAGAGATGATTCCGAATATCCTGAAAGGGTGACATAGGCAATGGAGGCATCATGCGGGTCTGTCGTAACTCTTGTAACCCATCTGTCGGGTAAAGAGGCAGAAACATTTTGCCAGCTTGTACAGCCATCAGTCGTAATCCAAACATTTGCATCATCAGTCCCCACATAGACTACCTGATTATCAGTACGAGCAACCGCTATCGTAGTAATAGTACCAAAAGTCAGGTTACCGGGGTCATCTCCGTTTGTCAAATCATCACTGACAGCAAACCAGTTGTCAGCTCCATCGGTTGTTTTATATAGTTTATTGGAACCATAGTATAATGTGTTATGATCTGAGGGATCCATAACAAAAGGGGTATTCCAGTTGTGACGGTCGTTGTTGTAGTCAATACCATTCATTGCCCATGAAAAACTCGCCCCGCCATTCGTTGATTTATCAAGATACCCCCATTGATACTCGGCATAAATAATATTTGGATCGGAGTGGTCAACAACGACATAAAACCCGTCTCCACCATGAATATGCTGCCAGTCATTTGTTGCCCCGGTTAGGGTGCGGAGTGTTCCGTTATCCTGGGTTCCACCATACAAACGGACCGGGTTATTGCGATCAATAGTAATTGCATAAAATTGCGTGTTCGGCATATTCGGGAAATTCGTCCAGTTATTTCCACCATCAGTGGTATGATTAATTCCACCGTCACAGCCGACATACACATCATTGACATTACCGGCATTGATAACCATAGCATGATGATCGACATGAATGCCGCCCCCAACCCAATCCCAACTTGTGCCTCCGTCGGATGATTTGTACAAGTCCACTCCGAGAGCATAGACTGTGTTGGGATTATTTGGTGCCACTCGAACCTGTCCAAAATACCACCCGAACCCGCCTAACATTCCATTCAAATCACCATCGTTAGTCTGTGTCCAGGTATTACCGTTGTCGATACTTTTATAAAGCCCGATAAAATTGCCGGGATGATCGCAGAAGATAGCATAGACCACTCCAGTAACCGGTTCTATTGACACTCCGATGCGTCCCAGTGTCTCGGATTGTGGTGGGAGTCCATTTGTCAGGAGAGTCCATGTCTCACCATAATCAGTAGAGCGATATAACCCACTCGTCCATCCGCCTACACGACGCTCACGGGGATTTCGATACCGATGCCACATGGCTGCATATACTGTTCCTGTTGATGCCTGAAAGGCAACGTCAATACAAGCGGTGGTGTCCGATATAAACAGCTTTTGCTCCCAGGTAATGCCGCCATCAACAGAGCGGTATAGACCCCTGTCAGGATTAGTTCCAAAAAGCTTCCCGGCTACTGCTACAAAAATGGTGTCGGGACGAAGTGGGTCAATGACAATACGACCGATATGGAAACTATTGGGTAATCCAAGATATGTCCAGGTAGTTCCGCCATCGGTAGTTTTATACATACCAGTACCCTCGTAGGAATCGCCGGAGCTGTTTGCTTCTCCGGTTCCCACATAGAGAATATCGGGGTCGCTTGGGTGTACCGCAATTGCACCAATAGACTGGACGCCGACATCATCGAAAATTGCCGTCCAGGAGGCTCCAGCATTGGTTGACTTGAATACTCCACCTGCTGCTGCAGCAACATAAATGGTATTGGGTTGCGATGATGGTATAGCGATATCGGTAACTCGTCCGGGTACATTTTCCGGTCCGGCTTGTGTCCAGGTAACAGTATCTGCATCTTTCAACGCCGCGGCATCCTGAATCATTTGCTTCGCTTGTTGAGCTGCTTGAAGTCGAGCTTTGACCGGGACCTCTTTATGAGGATAGGCACGCTGCATGTAAAACCAGTCGTTCGGACGTTTCTTAATTTTGGGAATTTTCCCTTTGTTATAATGCAAATAATAGGCGATTTCATTGAACTGTAGATTTGAATTATTGGATGTTGGGGGTTTTGGGGAAAGTAATAATGCTAAAATCCCTACAATGACAGAAAAGATTATACTCAGTAAGATTCGCAATCGCAAAATGTGCTCCTTTCAACACGTAGATATGGAATCAACGATTATTATAAAGTGTCGGACCGAATAATTGATTCCCTTATCCGGTTCATTTTGGTATGTCATGTATAATATAAATTATTCCGTATATTATTCAAGTATTTTGCATACTTTACGGCGGTTAGGAGAGTCATCTTTCAAATAATAGCATATAATGAAACTCTTATTTTCTCCACAAAGAAGATTGATAATATGATTATCAACAATATCTCCTAAAGTGAGCTTCTATTGACATACAGGTAATGGTCCTCCCTGGAACATGTAACTCACCAGGTAAGTTAAATCAGCAACGTTTATATCATTGACTCCATCAATATTACCAATCCACAATGGATAAGGTTCATCACCTCCGGTAAACAGGTAATTAATTAACGCTGTTAAGTCAGAAATATCGGGACCTGTCAAGTCTCCATCGATGTCACCACAGGGACGAACGATAACAGCTGCTGGTTGAACACGAGGGACATAGTCAAGATATTCGGCATCGAGATTAAGAGAGAGTGATGCAAATGATGTGGTATCAATTGGAGTTATCCCTGCATTGGCAGTTGTAAAGTAC
>JAJRZL010000095.1 GCA_024275255.1 Candidatus Zixiibacteriota bacterium
GTCGGATACGTAGCGCCACAGGCGCACTTTATCGTGACATCATACACTTTGGGGTGAATACCAGCTTTCACGTTATCTACCTCATTTACAACAACATTTCTTGTCAAAAACGGGTTCCGGCAAATTCCGCCGAACCCCGAATCTTATTATTATACAAAATCCCTGCATTTTCGCAAGTGTTAATTTTGGTGGGGCATTACATTGCAATATCCTGTTATTATACAAGATAATCATCCATGGCATTTTCCTGTGGGCATCTCTCACAGTAAATGCATTGTATAAATTGTGTTTCTGCAGTATTATGTTTCCAAATAGCTCATCAGTAGCAACCTATCTTTTATTTAGTTCAATACTTATTATATGAAATTGCATTATATATCTTCAACTTGAGTTCTTCATTATCCATCTCATCATTTATAACAGCACAAATAATCTCGTGAAGAAGCTTTTTATCAATTTTACCACCTGCAACATGGTAACTAATGTTTTCCATTTCATGGATAAACTTCTTGGCAATAAAGACATATCCATTATTTATGAGGAATTGTGCCCCGAGGGCTATTGCTATTCTCTTGTTCCCATCTTGAAAACAATGGAATTTACATGCGGAGAAAAATAAATGAGTAAGTTTGTCCTCAAATGTTGGATAGTATTCATTATTCTGTATATGATATAGTGCGCTCTCGAGAGGACCTGTATTGAGTAATCCCAGATGCCCTCCACCACTTATTTGAACAGTCTTTGTGTGGATTTCTATGGCTTGTTCAAGCGTGATATAAATTAGTGACACTACTCACGCTCCTTGAGACGTTTAAGAACTTCTTTTGATTCTTCAAGGCGTTCAATTAGTTCTTTGCTTTTTTCACCCAGAAAGCGTTCAAATTCCGCTGAATCCAATGGAGCAAGGTAATCTTTTAATTGAATGTGTAGTGCATCCCGGAAAGCAAGATCGCGGCTTGCCATTTTACTCCGGGCTTTATTTACTAAGGGCTTCCAATGTGGTTGAGACTCAAATTCTCTAAATAGTCTATCCACTTCCCATTGAGTTAACTTTCTGTCTTTTTTTTTGAAGGCTTCTTCAAGCACCTTTGCAAACCCATATTCATAAGAAGAGACCAAGTCTAATATCTCTGAATAGAAAGTTTCTCGTACTTTATCCTTCTTATGGAGTTTGAGAATTTTTCTGTATTCTTGGGCATCTTCTTTGAAGATACTTACATAAATCTTATTTGTATAAAGTGGGTACTTGAAATTCCCCATATCGACATAATCTCTTAAAGCGTCGGTAAATTCCTTACGATAGTTTTCTTCCTTGAAATATGAGATTATGAAGTCTTCATCTCGCTGATTGATATATTTTGTACCGCCGCCGGTTTTTTGATTGATGGTATCGATTACAATATCGAGTATCGTTTGTCTCAGAAGTCTGGCTCGTTCGCTTTCTGTTATTAGCATGGCAAGATTCAGAAAAGCCCGGAAATCAAATATCCCAAGCATCGTGGTTTTGTGCAAACTTTTGCCTACGAAATCTGTTTCGTTAGCAAACTGCTCCTTTATAGCTATCTTAAGTTCCTGTAAGGACTTACCTCGCAAAACCTCGTAACCGTTTTGCTTAAGTTCGGATTCGTGTTTTGAGAGGTAATTGTCGATGGTTCGTGGATCAACTTCAAAGAACTCAGCGACTTGTTCCTTAAGGAGAGTCAATTTGCCCCGATATACAATTCCTTGCAATTTTGTGGCTTTTTTTATCTCTTCAACAGCGTAGGGATTATTGAGAATATTCTGGCGGTCAATTTCAGATTTAGTCAAGTCTTTGCTCATTCACACTTTCCTTAACTTTTAAGAATTGAATTGTTCAATTTATTGTACCTTGTTTACTGGTGTAAAGGGAAAAGCATGAGTAGTTTTCACTTAAAGATGAGTGTCCCTTTATACTTCTCATTATAACGAATAAGCCGTTCCACTTCAACAATAGAGAATAGAGCTTTCAATAGGAAGTTCCCTTTCTCGGTTGTTTTGGCTAATTGGTGACAGAACTTTTGGTATATGTTTTATGTCCGAGTTCTGTAACTTGTCAAAGTATATATTGTTTAATTCTAATGTCAAGATAAGCCCCTTCACGCTGTAATCCTTGACAGAAATTATTCAAACGGTATATTATATAGATAATAAGACCTAATAGGAAATATTCGTTGATTGTCTTTGTTTGCTACTACCTGTTATTGTTCCGCCAAAATATTGAAAGGAATATTCTCATTACCCTGATGGGTGCAATGGATAATTGACATCTAAAGAGGAAAGGTGTATGCACATGCAGAAACGAGTAACTCTTCTGCTGACAGTATTGCTGCTGTTGTTGTGTGGTAGTTTTGCTGTTGCAGAAACAGTGACGATTGACTATGCGTTTAATCGTCCCGAAGTAAAGGATGTAACGATTGCGGGGGAGGGATATCAACGGGTGGTTATGCCCGGGGTCCCGAATTGTGGAAACTACGGTGAGCCGGCGCTTCCGGTGCAAGGAGCACGGATTCTTCTGCCGTATGGTACAGAAGTGGGGGATATTACCGTCATTACAGGTAAGAAGGAAGTGCTCGGGTACAACTTTATGGTGGAACCGGTAGGCCGACCGGTCAAACTATCATCTCCTCCGGGTACAGCGTTACCTCCGGAACCTGATGACGCTATCTACGCGATGGACAGTCCCTTTCCGGAAAGTGATTTTGAACAAATCAGTATTCAACAGTTTCGGGGTTACCGAATTGTTACTCTCAAACTCCAACCGGTTCGTTATATCCCGGCAACCGGGGAGTTATATTATTATCATACATTGCAGGTTGTGGTCAATACTGTCCCATCTCAGAAATCAGCAACATTATTCCGCGGATTTATTGAGGATAAAAAAGAAGTACAGGCACAAGTTGATAACCCTGATATTGCCGACACATACGATGTTGAAACAAAAGGACGGGCGAAAAGCTATGATCTCTTAATCCTTACTACCAGCGGTATGGCATCGGCATTTCAACCGCTGAAAGATTACCATGACTCGACAGGCATTATAACAGAAATCCATACTACCGATGAAGTCGGAAGTACTAATCCCGATGATATCCGTTCGTATATTCGTGACCGGTATCTTAATGATGGAATCCAGTTTGTCATTATCGGTGGAGATGATGATATTATTCCGGCAAAGGATTTATATGTCCGATCCTGGGATGGTTCTGATGCGGAAATTGAATACAACATGCCGGCGGATTTATATTTTGCCTGTCTCGATGGTACTTATAACTATGATGGCGATGCCTACTGGGGTGAGCCGACCGATGGTGACAGCGGCGGCGACGTGGACCTTGTTGCGGAAGTATATATCGGCAGAGCCTGCGTAGATAACACGACCGAGGTTGACCGCTTTGTCTCCAAAACGATTCAATATCTTTCTCATAATACTCCCTACCTTGAAAATGTCCTCATGGTTGGAGAGTATCTCGGTTTTGGCGGGGTTGCCGATTATGCTGCTGATATGATGGACCAAATCGTGGACAGCTCCAATGCTGATGGGTATTCCACTATCGGGATTCCATCAGATGAATACTCGGTGGACCGTCTTTACGAACGCGACTGGCCCGGTAATAACTGGCCCGCTTCCGAATTTATCACACGAATCAATAATGGCGTACATATCGTCAATCACCTGGGACATGGCAACACCGATTACGCTATCAAGCTCTATAACAGCGATGTGCTCAGCTCACTTACCAATACAGAGCATTGTTTTGTCTATTCACAGACTTGTCTTGCGGGTCATTTCGACGGAACCGAATGCTGGGCGGAAACAATGAATATCAAAACCGACCATGGCGCTTTTGGGGTGATTATGAATGCCCGCTATGGGTGGGGTGATTATAACACCACCGACGGACCATCACAACGATTCAACCGTGAGTTCTGGGATGCTGTCTATAATCCGATAGGGCCCCGTGACAGAAATATCGGGTTGGCTAATCATAGCTCAAAAGAAGCGAACCTGTACCGAATCAATGAAGATTGTATGCGCTGGTGTTACTACGAAATAACCCTGTTTGGTGACCCAACGGTTGCTATCAAGGATGTGCAGGGGCTCCGGTTTGCATATCCGAACGGTATTCCCGAAACAATCGCACCCGGACAACCAACAACCTTTACTGTTGCGGTGAGCGGTTCCGGTGATGGTGTGCCGGTTTCAGGTACTGGGCAGTTGCATTACATAATCAATGGTGGTGTAGTACAAACAGTGTCGATGGTGGAAACTCAAACGAATGTATATGAAGCAACATTGCCGGTGTTAACCTGTGGCGATGATATCGTCTTTTATGTCAGCGCCGAAGAATCAACACTGGGACGGCTTTATGACCCCGATCCCAGCACGCCGCATCATCCGATTGTCACAACCGGAGAAGTAACTATTTTTGAAGATGATTTCGAAACTGATAAAGGTTGGACTATTTCCGGTGGTCAGTGGGCGCGAGGAGTGCCGACAGGTAGTGGCGGAGCTTATGGGGGACCGGATCCCTCCAGCGGGTATGTCGGACCCAATGTATATGGGTATAATCTGAATGGTGACTATGCCAACAATATCCCTGAATACCACCTGACCAGCCCGGTTATTGACTGTTCCAATAAAGACAATGTTCACCTGAAATTCTGGCGCTGGCTGGGAGTGGAGCAACCATTGTATGACCATGCATATATCAGGGTCAGTACAGATGGTGTAAACTGGACAACAGTCTGGGAAAATCCCGGTACTATCAGCGATGAAAGCTGGCAGGAAATGGATTACGATATTTCCGCAATCGCCGATAACCAGCCAACAGTCTATCTGCGCTGGACCATGGGAGCAACCGATGGTGGCTGGACATACTGTGGATGGAATATAGATGATGTCCGTTTAACGGCGTTTGTCTGTGAAACTGCCATTGATAGTGATACCGATGGTGTGTACGACACCGATGATAACTGTCCGTTTGCTTATAACCCGGATCAGGCAGATGCAGATGGTGACAATATCGGAGATGTTTGTGACAACTGTCCGACTACTGCCAATACTGACCAGCTTGATACTGATGGTGATACTATCGGTGATGCTTGTGATAATTGTCCCTCAGTTGCCAACTTCGACCAGGCAGATACCGACAGCAACGGTGTTGGGGATGCCTGTTGTTGCGAGGGGGAACGTGGCAATGTTGACGGTGTCGTAAGTGCATCGGGTCCTATTGATGTCAACGATGTAACCTGTCTTGTGGATTTTCTCTTTGGTTCTCCGAGTGGTCCCGCCCCGGGTTGCCCGGATGAGGGAAATGTCGATGGAACAAACGGACCTGCCGGACCATGTGATGTTGCCGACCTGACATATTTGGTGAACTTCATGTTCCAGTCAGGTCCACCACCACCAGCATGCCCGTAAGCCAACCATATAATTTATCTATTAAAGGACTGGAGTATAACACTCCAGTCTTTTTTAGCAGATATATCGTATGTTTTCATCTAACCAGTCCTGAATATTGTTCTTGTTTAACCAGTTGTAGACTTTGTCCCTGTCATTGATAAATTCTTTGAAATGAAAGAAAAGCCACTCCCTGGTAATATCAAAAATCATGATAAAGCGGGCTCGTTCATACCCAAGACATCGGGCAAAAAGTAATGATTCACCCAGCTCTAATATTTGCAATTCATAGTGTTTGCCACGAACGCCTTCAGGATAATTTGCATGATAAAAGGAGAGAGCTAAAGAATCTTCACTCTCTGGAGATGGTTCCATACCTAAGATTTTGATAGGTGAATAGGTACATCTGTTCACATCAAAGTTGAAACTTTCACTGATAAGAATGCACGCATACCATTTATTGCATTCGAGTTTGAATTTGTTCATGTTGAACCTTTTTAGAGTATAACAACAACAGGTAAAGCCAAAATAAGCAGCAGCACAATATTTGACAACATCAATTCAAAAGAAAATACAATCCAATCCCAATAATAAAAGCAAGATATCCTATCGCTATAAACGTAAAAGTAAATACCGCTATCGTTGTGGATGTTTTATGTGTTATATACAGCCTGTAGGCAATAAGGTTCGCAAGGGAGCCGATAAGACTACCGAAACCACCCACATTAACACCCCATAGAAGCGCTTTCCATTGAGTTGTGAATTTTGCTAATACTAATCCCGCCGGTACGTTGCTGATTACCTGACTGGCTAAGGCGGAGAACATAAAGATATGCTTCGGATGTGCTATCTCCGAGGAAAATAGCACTTTCATGTTTTCAGCTAAACCGAAAAAACAGATAAACGTAAGCAACAACAGATAATCTACCACAAGGCTTTTCCGGTCAAAGACAATGGCATAAACAACAGCAATCATTCCTGTCAAAACTGGAAGGATACGCAGCACGGTGAGAATGATAACAAGGAGGAAAATACTGTAGATGATGGCATTGCTGTTCACGGGAATAGTTTCACGGGATGAACGTTTATGCAGTGATGTTTTTATCATGTATGATACAATGATGAGCAGACAGAAAAATACGAAAGAAAATGGTGCGATACTTTTGACAAACAGCCACGGTTTGATGTCATACACCCAATAGATAAATAGATTTTGCGGATTTCCAAATGGTGACAAAGCAGAACCGGCGTTTGCCGCTAAGGCTTCGAGAATAACAATTATGTCTTTTCTGTTGATATTGAGTGACAATGTTAAAGGAACGATAACGATTAATGCAATATCATTGGTAACGAGGGCAGATAATATAAAAGTAGCAATCACAAGTTTAACCGGGATATACTTCCCTTTTTCGATGGACTGCGACAGGTGTAATATCAATCCGCTGTGTTCGAGTCCTTTCACAGTAATAAAAAGAGCTGCAAGAATGAAGATAACTTCAAACTCATCTGTTGAAAATGTGGGGAAATGATACAAATAAAGCGAGGTGACCAGAAGACCTGTCGCCGATGAAAAAAACAGCCATTCACGTAAAATGAAATCCAGAATATGTCGCCTGGTATGTAAAAACATGTTCCCCAAGAAAGTGTGTGGTGAACTAACAGTTCATTCTCATGAGTATTCTTGCCTGAATACGGATTTTTTAAGGTACATAGTATGTTGTCGATATACCCTGCGCAAGCGTAATATGGCTATGTTCGTAAATGAGAATTACTCATCTACATAACGTATTTGTTTGTTTACGAGGGAATAAACATCGGTTGACCAAAATAGAAAATATTGTATATTATCCATATCGGAACAGATATGAAGATAAGAGAACATGTCATATAGTAACTACATGCGTTCCCGCCCCGTCAAACTAACTACCAGCATATCGGAGGATTTATGAAACGGACGGTATGGATGAAAACAACAGGCATCATCATTACTGTACTTTGCCTGTTGTTTGGTTCTGCAATAGCAGACTTCCCCAGCAGTTTTGACCTGCGTAACTATAACGGACAGAATTATGTTACCGCGGTAAAAAATCAGCAGGGCGGAACCTGCTGGACACACGGTACGATGGCTTCCATGGAAGGTAATATGCTCATGACTGGTGCCTGGGCTGCTGCCGGGGAAAGTGGCGAACCGAACCTTGCCGAATATCACCTTGACTGGTGGAACGGGTTCAATGAGCACAATAATGATGATGTTTCTCCTCCAACTGGGACGGGGTTAGTAGTGCATGAAGGTGGGGATTACCGGGTAGCAGCAGCATATCTTTCCCGGGGAGAGGGGGCGGTACGTGATATTGACGGACAGTCGTTTGATGACCCGCCACTTCGGTTTGATTCTAGCTATCACTATTTTTATCCACATGATATCGAGTGGTACACTGCCGGTCCGAACCTGGAGACCATTGACACTATCAAGCAGAAACTTATGACGTATGGGGCGATGGCAACCTGTATGTGTGTAGGAAACTACTGGTGGGGATATACCCATTATCAACCACCGAGCAGTACGGAAGAGCCGAACCATTCCATCACGATTGTCGGTTGGGATGACAATAAAACAACCGGTGCTCCTCAACCGGGAGCATGGCTTTGCAAGAATAGCTGGGGGACAGGCTGGGGCTATTCCGGGTATTTCTGGATTTCCTACTATGACAAACATGCGTGCAAACATCCCGATATGGGAGCGGTATCGTTTATCGGGGTTGAACCATTACCGTATGACCGTATCTATTATTATGATTATCATGGCTGGCGCGATACGCTGGAAAACTGTACGGAGGCATTCAATCATTTTGTCGCTACCGGAAAAGAAGAACTCTTGGCGGTTAGTTTCTACACGGTAACGGATAATGTGAATTATACTGTTACCATTTACGATGATTTTGCAAGTAATGAGCTTCTTAACCCTCTGGCGACTACATCAGGTTTTATTGCTCATACCGGGTATCATACTATCGACCTGGACAGTCCGCTGTTAACCAAACCCGGTGATGATTTCTATGTGTATGTGCAGCTCTCAGCGGGTGGTCATGCCTATGACTGTACTTCCGATGTACCGGTCCTTCTGGGTGCGGCATATCGTACGATAGTCCCTTCCGTTGCCCATCCCGATGAAAGTTACTACCGCTCCGGTGGTGACTGGCTCGATTTGTATGAGTATAACAATTCGGCAAATTTCTGTATCAAAGCCCTGGCAAAATCGGGAGTATCATTTACGGCTGACACAACCCTGGGCTGGGCGCCGCTTGATGTGCATTTTTATGCCAATTCTATTTACAATCCTGATGCCTGGATTTGGGATTTTGGTGATGGTGATTCCGCATTTACACAAACGACACAGCATACGTATACTCTTGGTGGCATGTATGATGTTTCGGTGGAAGTTCACGAGGGAACTCTGGAGCGTTCGGCTTTCAAAAAGGAATATATTATTGCCCTTGCCGATACTATGACTGTGCATGATACGCAAGGTGCAAAATACAGCTCGACTGCCATGAGTATCTATGCCAATAATACCATACCATTGCAGTCATTTATCATTCCGTTTGAGTATTTTGGCACATTGGGGATAACATTTGATTCGTTCTCGACTGCCGGGTGTCGTACTGATGTTTGTGAGATGCAGAGTATTGTCAATTCCGATCCGAACAACAAGCGGTACACAATCAGTTTGCAGACAGCCAACACCGTTATCCCTCCGGGTTATGGGGAGATTATCAAGCTCTATTTCCATATTCCCTGGAATGCTGTCGAAGGGCAGGAGGATACGGTTGTTGTTGATGGTTACAATGCCAACCTGCCTGTTTTCTATGGACAACTGGCACAATACAATCCCATTCCAATAGGTGGGGTAATCGGTGTTTCCTGTTGTCTGAACCGCGGTAATGTCGATGGCATTATCATGCCCGGCGGACCGGTTGATGTTGCCGATGTTACCTATCTTGTTGATTACCTCTTCAATGGCGGTGCTCCCCCGCCATGTGAAATAGAGGGTAATGTAGATGGGGTTATAGGACCCGGCGGACCGATTGATATTGCGGACCTCACATATCTGGTTGCATACCTGTTCAGTGGTGGTCCCGAACCGCCATCGTGTCAATAATAATATATAACCGTCAAAGTTTGCGATACTCCCCCCATTGGAAAACAATGAGGGGAGTTTTTTGTAAAAAAGAACACAACTCTCAACTGGAGATAAGAGCTTTTTCCCCGTATATTCTTCACATGCAAACTGCATTGCACATACTGGCACTGGTCGAAGAGCTCCGGAGGAATATTGTCGGGACTACAATAGTTGCCACCGAGTTCTATAAAAAGGAGCGTTCGGCATACCTGTTTTTCAAAGGAAGCAAGAGCCGACTGGCGCTGGGGTTTATCTATCATCCTCATGGCTCAGGGGTGTTTCTTGTCCCGGCATCAAAAGTGAAGATAACCACCCGTGAAAAACCTTGGCCTGTTTTCAATTTACGCGATACGGTTATTACCGATGTAGAACAAATGGGGTTTGACCGTATTTTTCACATATCAATTCAACAGCAGGACTCACACGCAACTATTGTCTTTGAAGCCTTGGGGCAACATGGCAATATGTGGCTGCTTGATAAAGACAACTATATCACCGCCACTCTGCGAAAACGTGATTTCAAGTCCGGGCAGGTCTATACCCCTCCGCAACCTCCCTGTGGAATTCCCCCGTATGAGCTGACCCAGGAGACCTTGCAACGATTGCTGGAAGAGAATGAGGGGACACCGCTGGTGCGAATACTGGAAAAGAATCTGTTAGGTTTTAATTTCACCCTCACACGGGAACTTATTTATCGGGTCGGTAACCCATCAGCACCACTTACTGCCGAGCAACGAGAAGACATAGTAAACACTGCTCACACCTTGGCTGCTCGATTCCGCATTGCTGAAACAGGTTATCTTTATCATATCAAGGATAAGCTTGAAGTGTACCCGATGAAGCTCACCTGTATAGATGAACAGCCGGAGAAATTCAAATCGTTATCACTGGCGGTGCAATATATGTGCTCGGTGCGCCAGGACCAGGTAGAGCAGGAAAGCGAACAGAAGAAAATCCGGCAGGCAGTCAACCGGGCAGTCAAACGTTTGGAGAAACGTTTACAAAA
>JAJRZL010000096.1 GCA_024275255.1 Candidatus Zixiibacteriota bacterium
CAACGCCAAGTATGCTTATATGAGTGCCAAGGCAACCTATGATGCCACCCAGTCACAGGCGAACCAGCTCAGGGCACAGTATGAAAAACAGCTTGATAATCTCAGTAAGGCAAAAATAGTGGCTCCCATGCCGGGTATCATAACATTTCTTGATTGTGAAGAGGGAGAAATAGCCGCAGCCCAGACCGCTTTTACACAGGGTAAAAAGCTGATGACAATTGCCAACTTGAATGTTTTCGAGGTTGAGGTGGAAGTCGATGAAACAGAAATAACGAAAGTAGAACTGGGACAGAAAGCGAAAATAGAGGTTGATGCGTTTCCTGACACAACATTCATGGGACAGGTTACTGAAATAGGTAATACCGCTATTTTGTCGGGGTTGGGTTCTCAGGATCAATCGACCAATTTCAAGGTTAAAGTGATTTTTGACAAGCCGAATGATAAAATCCGCCCCGGCATGTCGGCAACGGTTGACATAACGACGAACCGTCATGATGAAGTTGTTGCTGTTCCGTACAGTGCAGTGGTAATCCGGTCTTTCGATGCTGATTCCCTCAAGCGGGCGCAGCATAAACCGGATACGACCAGTGAAGACACGGAAGAAAAAGCGGAAAGTGGGGTCTTCGCAGCGGAAACAACCAAGGATGATAAAAACACTGATGATACGGAAAAGAAACGTGAAGAAGTTAAAGGTGTTTTCATGATTCATAACGGCGTGGCGAAATTTGTTCCTATCGAAACCGGTATTGCAGATCAGAAGTATATCGAGATTGTATCAGGATTACACGAAGGTGATTCGGTTATTGTGGGACCATATCGGATACTTCGAACTATAAAAGATGGCGACGAAGTGAAAGTGGAAAAGAAAAAGAAGAAAGAGAGTCGGTAACGGTGTCGCTTATTGAAACCAGAGACCTGTGGAAAATATATGAAATGGGGGCGGAAAAAGTTCATGCGCTTCGGGGAGTTTCAATTTCTATTGAGAAAGGGGAATACGTAGCGATTATGGGACCGTCGGGTTCAGGAAAATCTACCCTGATGAACCTGATAGGTTGCCTTGATACCCCTTCTCGTGGTGAATACTATCTGAACGGAAAAAGAGTCAGTACGATGGATGATGACGAGCTGGCAGGTATTCGCAACCGTGAAATTGGATTTGTCTTTCAAACATTTAACCTGCTGCCGCGCGCGACGGCGCTTCATAATGTCGAATTGCCGTTGATATACAATGGCACACCATCGGTAAAACGACGAGAGATGGCAGAGGAGGCGCTTGCCAAGGTGGAGCTGGCGGACAGGATATTTCATAAACCCAGCGAACTTTCCGGTGGACAGCGGCAACGGGTGGCAATTGCCCGGGCATTGGTAAACAATCCGTCCTTATTGCTGGCAGATGAACCGACCGGGAACCTGGACAGTAAAACCTCACAGGATATCATGAAGCTGTTCAACGAACTATATAAACAGGGAAACACTATTATTATTGTCACCCATGAACCGGATATTGCCCGCCATGCCCAGCGGGTTCTTTCCATTCTCGATGGTGAAATTGCCAGCGACGAAGTCATTCCCGAACATGAACGAAACGGCAAATATCTTTAGAAATCGTACAAAACTATGGTAGCACTGGAAATTGTAAAAGTTGCCTTTGACGCCTTGTGTGCCAACAGGCTCCGGTCAACATTGACCCTCCTGGGAGTGATTTTCGGTGTCACCTCGATTATGACTATTATTTCAGCCCTTGAAGGAATCATGGGCTCAGTGGAAGAAGACCTTGCCACCTTGGGACCTTCGACATTCATGGTCGGCAAAATGATGATAGCCACCTCGCATGATGAATTTATGCGCAAGAGAAAACGGAAACCGATTGACATGGATGCGTATGAGCTTATTCGGAAATCTTGTGAGTTGTGCGAACGTGTTTCTCCCCGAACGTTCAAGATGGGAACTATTAAATATCGTTCCACTGCTCTTAAAGGTGTCGGGATTATGGGGGGAACATATAGTTTTATTGATATCGTCGATATGCAGGTGG
>JAJRZL010000097.1 GCA_024275255.1 Candidatus Zixiibacteriota bacterium
ACAGATGCCAGGCAAAGAGTTGGATGCCTGACAGTGTTCGGAGAACCAAACGCTTCGGCAAAATGAAGAAAGAAATGCTCCTGGAATCCTTCTGTCGATGAGAACAACACTCCCTCAGGACCATACTCATCTTTAATAGCTGTTAATTTTTCAGCAATATAGTCCAGTGCTTCATCCCAGGTTGCCCGTCGCCACTTTCCTTCACCCCGTTCACCGGTGCGTATCAACGGGTATTTGAGCCGGTCGGGATCATACACTGTTTGAATACCGGCGTTTCCCTTGGCACAAAGCATTCCGCGCGATTTCGGGTGATCCGGGATTGGATCCAGTTTGCGAATAATTCCGTTATTTATCCGGGCTATAACACCACACTTGTTGACACACAATCCGCAGTGAGTGCGAATACTGCCGGTATAATTTGCCGGTAGCCGTCCCGGGTCCACATCGGCAAACGCTGTTACGAATTTGAAATGCGACCCAATCAATGCCCCGGCAATGGAACATCCTCCCCATTTCAGAAATTTTCGCCGACTGACTGTTTTGACATCTGTATTAGCCATAAGTACTTTCTTTCCGTACTAATAAGCGGGTGTCCGGTCAACCGCCGGACACCCGCAGCCTGGTTAGAAATTCAGGTCAAATATTGCATAAATGTTTGTAACCTTATCCGGGAAGGGATATCCCAGACTTGGTGTTTTATCGAGCTCAAACATTTCCATCGGTCCGGGGGCAATGTGCCAGCCGGAGAAGGCATAATCATAATTGTAATAGAGGAATCCGGCTCTGAAATTGAGCTTCTTTTCAAGTTTCTGGATATAGTATGCTTCAAATACCGAACCACGGGTTGCCAGTTTTGGCATAGCAAAATCATCAGCACCGTTGGTATAACTGAACCAGTGCTCGTCACCATGATTGAACTCCAAACCGAGCTTCCCTTGAATGGCTTTGAGAGGAATACGGGCACCAACATAGTATGCCATGCCGGTCTCAGATTCATACGGATTGCCAAGCAGTCCGCCAAACCCATACAACGAGGTCATGGCGGAATCAGGATGTGACTTATTCATCGCCAATGATGCGAACCATGAAAAGTCCTTATACTCATGCTCGAAACAAATACCATACAAATCCATATCACCGAGATTATTGGTGGCGGTAACCAGTTGCGGATCGCTGTTCATGGGGTCCGGAAAATTACGAGTGTAACCAGTGGAGATATCGGTCAAATCAATCATCCGGAAATAACCGGCAGTGAGCAACGTTTTGCCGGGAATAGCAGGAATCGGCATTTCAAAACAGCCACCGGCTACTTTTGTATCATTCAATTCACTGACAAGCATCGGTCCCTGGGATGTGTTTATCATCGTCTGACGAACCCGACCACCACTACCGAAACCGGCTTCAAATCCGGTTCCGTAGCAAAAACGCCAGATAGAACCTTCCGGCAGGCCCCATTCACTAAGGTGAATACCAACCATCACCCCGTCGATTTCCGCATCAATCATCAATGCACCGGGTGTTCCCTGACGAACCCGGTCTTCACGAAGCTCACGCGGCGGACCATTGGTTGCAGCCTGACGACCGAGAGTGAAGAAAAACGGGATTTCCTCAGGGTCATACGTAAAGGCCGCTCGTTCTACCCGCATGACATTGTCACCAGCATACTGAGTCGAGTTGGCACCATAGACAACCGTGTTTGGGAATCCATTGAAGATGGGAACATCGGTTCCACCATAGGTATGGTGCATAACCAAACGACCGGTAAAGTGCAGCTCCGGGGATACCTTGGCATCCAGTTTCAAACGAAGACGAGCACTCCAGTTTTCCGCATTTTCCATATCCGTTTCCGGCATGAACGCATAGTTATTGGGATCCATCGGATCACCACCAAGATACTGATAATAATCGGGGTAATTGTATTTGAGATAATCATATTTCACCCGAAAATCTCCAAAGAACGAAACCTTGTTCTTTGCGGTCTTCAACTCCAGAGCATCGACCCGGTCATTGAGATCTTCGATTTCATCTTCAACCTCACTTGCCATTACCGATGCCACGATTGCCATTGGCAGTAACACCACTAAGAGCCATGATACGATACGAGTTACCAATGATTTCATTGCGTCTCTCCCTTTCTCTATTGTTTACATTGACTCATTTACATTCATGATGGTTATCCGCATGTCTCCGGTTGATCGGAATCAGCGGCGTGGTTAATGAGAAATGCTTTAATATGAATCAACTGTACTTCGTCGAATTCTTCTGAGAGTTTTTTCTTGGTGTGTTTGTCTTTTTTGAAAAAGCGTTCCCACTGCTTGATAGTCTTTGACATGGGTGTCAGTTCCCCACCTTTCCCTTTTTTCCCATGACATACTTTGCAAGTCTTCTTGTAGAAATATTTTCCTTTTTTGTCGCTTGGTTTAATTTTCTTTTTTGCTTTTTTGGTTTCTTTTGCAACACTTTTAGTCACTTTTGCCTTGGCATTATCAACTGAAGCCGACTTCGATTTTTCTTCAGCATTTGCCATACTGCCAGCCATCATGACAGAACCGATTACAAATATCATCGCAATCAGAACTGTTATGACCCGTTTCACCTGTTTTACCATGTGCATTTCACACTCCTTCTTACTGGTTGTTTTGTTCTTTACCATAACTTGTCAAAACCACATGTTTACGTTACATTTTGTTAAATTCCTTAATGCAAGGAGTGTGCCATCCCTGCAAAATACATAACTCGTAATACAACAATATGTTATACGTTTACCGCTTAGCCTCGATTGTTTCACGATACGTTTCATAAAAAGATTACCCCCTGCCACAAACACGTATATAACAGAAAAACATACACTTACACGTACCAAAACATCAGCCGGCAAATGTTTCATTTGAAACATTTGGTTTGTTGCAACAGTGGTTGGATAAGACTCAGCGTAAAAAAGCAAGTTAAGTAATTAAGAAACAATGCATTACAGGTTAATAACGATTGAGATAACCAATAACGGTACAGGCGTATGAACATGGGGAACAATATATCAGAGAGAATAAAAAAAACCGGCGGCATCTCGAGCAACCGCCGGATTAGATGATCATACTCTGTAGTATGACCCCCCCCATAAAACACCTGTTAATTTCACTAGCCCACTATATGAGCTAAGAAAGTAATTGGAGTAGTTATCTCCAAATATGACCCCCGCTGTCAAAGGTCAGACATAGTAGTCATTTACCCGGACAGACATCGTTGGACCGGATCTACCAATAAAAATACCTATACATTATTTCTATAAACAAACAATATGCCAAAAAGATAAGCAGCTTAAACATTTTGTATCCTCCTGTGTACCAACATCATAACATCTCATGGAATGAGCGTCTCCGCTCTCACTGGTGAAAAATACCAATTTTAATAAATTACAATATGGTAATAATCACCAAATGCACCCTGACATGGTGAGAAACCCTGGTTGGAAGTGACAGAAAAAGAGAGAATAGCAGAAGAAACACATAATTCTCATACTCAGCAGTATTGCAAAAAAAACGGGTCACATCTTTTAGTAAGATGTGACCCGCATATTATAAAGCAAGCATCAAGGGCTACGGACAAGTCAATTCTGGACCACTGCCGAACAAATATTCAACAAGGGTTGTCAAATCGGATACCGTAACGCCATCTACTTGATCAAGATCCGCAGTATTCATAACAGGCGGTGGTGGTCCTCCCTGGAATAAAAACGCCACCAGATAACTTAAATCGGCAACATCAGGTCCATCACCATTGCCATCAACATCACCGCAGATATATGGCGGCTCAATGCGAAAACTGAAGTCCTTCTCGGTAAACCCGCCAACATTGTCATCAACTCGCACTATAAGGATTACCAACCCGGTATCAGTACAGGTACCGGAAATAAGCCCCGAGGTGGAAATTGAAAGTCCCCAGACAGCAAGATTGTTATTTTTATCGGTCCATACCAGAGAGCCGGTTCCACCCGTTGCAGTTAACTGCACCGAGTATGCCGAATCTCTAATTCCATCGGGGAGTGTATTATCGACAATAGTAATGGCTGGATTAATGGTACAGGTCAACAGTTTCTCATCAGTCGCACCGGCAACATCGGCAACCTCAGCAGTAAAGCTGATAGTCCCGGCTGTTGGTGTTCCGGAAAGTACCCCTGACGCAGAAAGAGTCAGCCCGGTCCCGGAAAGGTCACCGTTTTTGTCAGTCCAGGTTTTCGTTCCGGTGCCACCCGATGAAACCAATTGTACTGAATAAGCCACTCCTGCTGTCCAATCGGGAATACTCACGGTAGTAATAGCGACTGTCGGATTGATGGTAAAGTTTAGCAGTTGCTGGTCGGTTGAGCCGATATCATCACTTACCTGAGCAGTAAAGCTAATGGAACCTTCGATCGGTGTACCTGATAACAGTCCGGATGAGGACAAGGTCAAACCAGTTCCGGCAAGATCGCCGTTCACATCGGACCACGTTTTTACTCCTGTGCCTCCAGTAGCTGTCAACTGTTGTGAATAAGACATGCCAACAGTCCAGTCAGGTAACGTAGTCGTGGTTATTTGAATTGCCGGGTTGACGGTAAAACTCAAAAGCTGCTGGTCAGTGGCATTGACATCATCCGTAACTAAAGCAGTAAAGCTGACAGGACCATCAACAGGGGTTCCCGAAAGTAACCCGGTCGATGACAAGGTAAGTCCGGTTCCCGCTAAGTTGTTATTCATGTCAGACCAGGTAATTGTTCCTGTACCTCCAGTAGCACTCAATTGTTGGGAGTACAGAATATCGGCTGTCCAGTCGGGAAGAGAAGAGGTTGTTATCGTTATTGCCGGATTCACAGTAAAGCTGAACAGCACCTGATCGACAGCACCGACACTATCATTTACCCGGGCAGTAAAGCTGACAGGACCTTCAACCGGTATCCCGGATAACAATCCCGATGCCGATAAGGTCAAGCCGGTTCCAACAAGATCGCCGTTCACATCGGACCACGTTTTTGTACCTGTTCCTCCGGTAGCTGCCAGTTGTTGTGAGTAGGCATGGCCGGCTGTCCAGTCGGGTAACGAAGAGGTCGTAATGGAAACTGCCGGGTTAATATTGAAGCTGAGCAGTTTCTCATCACTTTGTGAATTATCATCAACAACAAGAGCTGTAAACGATATGGTTCCAGTTGAGGTTGGAGTACCTGAGAGCAGACCGGCAGAAGAGATGCTCAGCCCGGTTCCAGCCAGGTCACCATTTTTATCGCTCCAGGTCAACACCCCGGTTCCGCCGGTAGCGGTCAACTGCTGCGAGTAGGCAATTCCGATTGTCCAGTCAGGCAGGCTGGTCGTGGTAATGGTTGGACCGCTGGCAGCTTCACAATTATACTGGGTAACGGTGAAATCATCAATAGCAGCTTCGACAACAGAACCGTCGCCAAGGTCCGAAGCATCGAAACGAACTTTTACTTGAGCAGTGGGAGTAACAAAATCACTGACCCAGAATGAATGTTCGTACCAGCCGCCATTGGCTTCATTTACCGGACCGACCGTTTCTACCAATGTCCATGAAGAGCCATTGTTGTTGGAAACATATACTTCAAAGACATCACTATTCGGAGCAGCTCCAAAATTATTTGAATACCAGCGAGCATAGTGTATCAGGGCATCACCGGAGGACAAATCAATCGTCGGTGAAGTGAGAGTTGTTGTCCCTCCATCGACATCGGAGTTGTCATCCACATTGTCAGTCAGGTCACAACTGCCGGAGCCGTCGAAATCTGTTGGCGGGTCACCACGGTCACCACCACCAACCGGGACTCCCCTATCCCATTGTCCATCGGTGGCATCGCCGCTGACAGTCCAGCCCTGGTTGGTTTCAAAATTATCCGTAAAGACAACAGTGGTACTGGTAGCCGGAATGGCAGAATATGGGGTTGCCGGGTCGGGATCGGTTTGTGCACCAAGAGTCACCTCGCGGGCGCTGATATAATATTCAATCGTGCTTCCACAGGCAACGGCAGGTAATGTTGCATCGTAATGGTTTGCCGAGGTTTCGGTCATATAGACAGAAGTGTAGGCACCACCATCAATACGGTAGTTTATCTTGCCGCTCCCGGGATCTGGTTGTCCGCCATTGACACCGGTTACAATCACCTGGAATGTGGTCGTTTGTGTTGGAGAAACTGTTTCGGGACGACCATTGGGATATGAAAACGCCAATCCTTTTGAGGGTGTTGAGACTCCCACAGCATTCCATGCCAGTGATGCCTGGTATGACCAGACACCGGTACTGTCAAGGTCATCAGCCGCTGTCATAGTTGCTGCCGCTGCTTCGTGATAATCTGTTTGCGAATTCCAGTAGAATGCATTAGCACGGTAGGCTACCTTGATAGCATTGGCAACACCAATACCGGTAACGGTTATGCCACTATGTACCCCACCATCGGAAAGCAGGAAAAACCACTTGTTACCAACTCCACTGTTGGTATGCACCCCACAGTAGTCATTCAACCATGAAGGAGTACAGTTGACCACATCTACCCAGTACGGATCGGAGGTTCCATAATAATCGGGATCGCCAAAAGCATGTGGATTGGACATATCGCGAAATCCGTCACCACTGGTTTGTCCGTTCTCGCCCATCAGCCAGTCAGGAGTATCAAGGGTATCATGCGCCCATTCAAATGCCGCTCCCATCATATCGGAGAACGACTCGTTCAGCGCACCCGGTTCCTTTTCATAGACAAGATTCGATGTATTCTCGGTAACGGCATGTCCCCATTCATGGGCAATAACATCGGGACACCCGGCAAGTGACCGCCACCCCGAAGACCAGCTCCAGATGACTATCTGGCTGCCGTTCCAGTACGCATTGTTATCTCCTTCAGCACTGTAATTGACACTGGTCAGCATGGAATGACCGGCATTGTCATAACTGTTTCTGTTAAACTGGCTCAACCACCAGTCATACACCAGAGCCGAATACACCTGACCATCGACAGCCGGACGCTGCGAGGTGGCATCATCCCAGTAATTATCGGCATCGGTTGCCACACTGCCGGGCAGCGAAGAACTGGCAATATTGGTCTGGATATAGTTACCGTCGGGCATTTGACCGCCATGACCATGCGGGTCGTTGTTTGCCTGACGGGTATAGTCAATCATACGGTAGGTGGAACCGTTATAATCGGTATCAATATGATTCCGTGCCCCACCCATCACACCAATACCGGTTCCGATAGCATCGGTATTCATAATCCGGTTGGCTTTGTATATTATTTCACCTGTTCCAGCATCGACAAAGTACTCCCAGCGCCCCATCGGAGTATCAGAATATAGAAACATCCGCCAGCAGAGATACGTTTTCCCTTCCCAGGGAAAAATGACCAGTTCCTGTTTTTGCGGATTACCGGTCCCGAAAAAACTTTCGAGATCCGTAACCGCCAAATTGGTAGCCTCTGCTTTTGATAGAGCGGGAACAACATTGATATTATCAATGGGGCGAAAAGAACCATTGATTGTTTTCATGGTTCCATCAACAGTGAAATGAGCAATCAAGTTGCCACCGATAACCGGCAAGCCCTTATATTGCTGGCTGAACCGGAGATGCCGCATCCCGATATCATCAATATCCATCCGCTGGACTATCAGTTCCGTAGAAGGGTCTGTCATCCGATAAGCAGCTTTATTCTTTTCAAAAAATGCTATCGCCGCATCAACTTCCCTGCCCACAGCAACCTGTTCCGCCAGCTTCCCTTCAATATATTTGGGAATCCCGGATTTATCAGGAATGTATCTTATAATATCCGGGTTGCTGCGCAGCGTGTTGGCAGGGGTAAAACCATCACTGTCAACAGCAGTAACAGCAACACTTGTAACACAAAGAATCAATACAAGTATCAATAGTACCTGTTTCATGTATCCTCCTTATAAAGCGGGGCGTATATTATTGTCATTACCTGTACGACAAGTATTTTGTAGAAGTCTGTTTACAGGCAGGCGGTTTGATTACCTGTCATTTATGATAGTATAATATATATTTCTATTTCGTCAATAATCAAAAAACACAAAAAAAGTCTGAAATGACCTTGAAATATATAGAAAAGGCAGAAGCTCACAACTTCTGCCTTTTGATAATCAACCGTTATTTGTTCTTATTCAGTTCCGATGTCATCTGATGAGTCTTTTTGTATTTCGCTGTGTTCTTTGATATCATCAGTTATAACACCCTTTTCAACCAAAGACCGAAACCAATTGGGGTGATGATGTTTCGCCCATACCTTAGAAACATATCCATCAACCAGTACCCGCCATGTCCCCGGATTCGCAATAGTACCAAGATACGCATGGGAGAGCACACCGGCGATAAGAATAAATGCCACCAGATTATGAATAGTCGATGTAATACAAACAACCGAAAGCGGATAAATGGATTTATAGATTAACATCACCCCGGTAATGGAAATGATAAGCCCGAAAGTAGTTGTGTACCAGAAGAATCCCTTTTGTCCGGCATTAAAACGTCCGGCGGGAACCTCACCTTTATAGCCGAGATACCCACCCATACGCCGCACCCAGTCTTTATCATACGATGCAAACAGGGCATCCTTGAACCAGAGTTTGATACCCATCAGAGTCGTAATAATAAAAACGATACCGGCACCAATATGGATATTTAACATTTGCTTGGGTGAGCTAAAGAAAAGGTCCTGCCATAAATACAGGTTGAACGCTATAATAATACCGGTAAAAGTCAGTATAATAAATGCCAATAAACGAAAGAGATGAACTCCCCGTTCTACAAAAGTAAACCGAGGAACTTCACCGGAATCCGGAACAAAGGGGATATGCTTGGGACCGACACTATGGTAATGGAAAGTAATAAGAAAAATGACCAGGATAATAGCAAGGCTGATATGGGGTCTTAAAAATCGCTGGTGGAAAGAGTTAATGATAAATGCTACTGGGGTGCATCCGAGATCATGACCGATAGCATGAGTTACCGGTTTACCATTCTCATCGTACAAATCATCCACTCGCTGTCCCCGAAATACATGAGAATTAGGAGAGTGGCAATCCTGACACCCACTGGCGCCCAATGTAAGGTGCGCCGGGGCAACATTATGGCTAATAGAATAGTTGATACAGGGAATGGATTCATTTTCCAGTATTTTGAGATTACCGGAGTCGTCAAGATAATATGCTTTGCCGCCTTTGACATACACGGGATTAATAAAATCAAATCGTTTATTATTCTTCAGCATAGTAGTATATGCCTGAATCCCGGCAACAATTTCTTCCTTGCGATTCACCTCCGGGATACCATCACCGTTATCATCGGTAACTTTATCAGAAAACAGCTCCCACCCGGCTCCCTGTTCTTTCAACCACAAGGGATAAATGATGCTATCCGGTCCCAGATTTCCCCACCACATGGTTAATAAACTGTTATAAGGGTAGATACGACCATTTCGTCGTTCCAAAACAGGTTTCCATTCGGCAAGCTCACCGAATTCCTTAGCTTCAGGTGGGTTCATGTAAAAGACTTGTTCCCCGGTGGTTGATTCGAATCCCTGTGCAGCAGCTCGGTGCAGGGTAGGGATATGACAAGTCTCACATGCTATTTTCTTCAAGTGTGACGGGCGCACTTTGGAATGTTTAGGAATCGTTGCTCCAAGGTATCCTTCTTCGTGGCATCCGCTGCAATCTCTCATGGAGCCGTCAAGGCTATCGGCAACTCCCAAATCGGTCGCATACCCTTTAGCAAATTGGTGGTCGATACCGGAGGGATGACACCCGACACAGCCGATTCCCTGCATATTATGAATATCGGGATTATGTATATCATTCCAGGAAAACCCGCGCTTCCTCGTATCACTTTGACCATGACAGAACATACAATTATCATCAGGAGGAGGCATAGACATGGTTGGCGAGATAGAGCCATCCTCATTGAAGTACCGCTTATTATAAATAACAACAGGTTCATCACCATCGACCACAGAACCTTCTACAAGCCCCATTTTACTTCCAGCTACAACTGCCCATTGATAATTACCCTGAGAAAGCTGCTCTATCCGGGCATCGTTGTTGTACCCATCCAGGTGACAAATAAAACAATCAGCTTCAACAACACCGCTTTTATCCCAGTTGCTCTGGTAGTAATCACCATCGAAAGTATTTCGGAGCTCAGGGTTTTCCGCCAGCATTTCATCGTAGCGGTTGCCCTCACGATCATACTCCAGCCCACCACCACCCGGATGACAAGTGCCACAGCTGTTTTCCGAGCCGGCGCTTTTCGTAAATCCAACGAAATCATAAACTGTTAAATCTATTTCGTCGGCATTGTCATTTTTCTTCTTTGCCAGTTGGCGTAAATACAATGGACACCATTTCCCCATCATTCCATCAGAGATTTGCCATGGTATGCCATCCTTGACCCCAAAGGTATCAGAGACCACATCCCAGCCCATCTGGAAATGATAACCGGATGTAATTTCCTCGTAATCATGACACATCCCGCATGTTTGCTCGGTCGAAAACGGGGCTTTGTCATTTTCCCTGGTAATCGGGTTGATTTCATCACCATTTTTATCCAGTAAAAAGATATTAGGATGTTCCCCCCATGATGAAACAGGTAACAAGAGCAACACCAAAAATACCAACATTGCACTTACATGAAACCCACGAAGTACGTTCTCCGGTATAGACGAATGAATACTCCATTTTAAGGTTGTAGTGCTCCACTGTTGAGATCCCTCCTGCCTGACTATCATATTTGACCTCACATTTATAAATGTTACTTACATTAACTCAATAAAGCTTTACCTGTAAGCAAATATCTCAGCATATATTATCAGCAATATCAGGGACAACCCGGTCAATAATGCAAGGGCGCCAAAGATTTTAATAATGCGCACCATCGGCTTCGGAAGCGGTTTTACCAACCGCTCTTTTATCTTTCGTGTATGTACCAGTTCTTCATATTCCCGCGGACGGTCATCTTTCAATTCCTCGAGCGGAACGCGACCGGTAAATATCGTTACATCCATCGGGAACTTGTCAGGCCTGAAATGCGTGTTAAAGAAATGTATTGTAAAAATAAATCCTGTCGCTAATAACGCTTCGTCGGAGTGAACAATAGTAGCGACATTAATAACCCATCCCGGTAAAAATCTCGTAAAGAACTCCGGGAACCACAGAATCAATCCTGTCGTGCCAATAATCATCACTCCCCAGAAGACAGCAAAGTAATCGAATTTCTCCCAGTATGTCCAACGACCATATTGCGGACGCGGTCCCAACCCGAGGAACCACTTTATCGTTCCCGCCATTTCTTTCAAGTCATTCTTGTTGGGCAGCATACTGTTGGGGTTGAAAATGAAATCAAACAATTTTTCACGTTTCTTGCGTTTTTGAATAATCAGGTCGGTGATATGAATACCAAAATACAAGAATGTTAAAATGGCACAGATACGATGAATATATCCGGTCGACTCAAACCCACCAAGGATTTCAGATATTGTTTGTGCCCACCCCAGATAGGAAAACTTGAGAGTCATCCCGGTCACCGCCAAACCGAGGAAACTTATTACCATGATGACATGCAACACGCTATGCAATGGCTTAAAGCGTTGATATTCCAGTTTGTGTTGGCTTTTTTGCCGCAACATCTTATTCTTTTTCATTGCCTGGAACGAGCGCGGTAACCACAGAATTGTATGGATGCCAAAGATAATAAGGGTACTGACCAGCAGGATAGTCATAAACCAAAAGGTATAGTACAAAATAGGGTACTTGACCCTGTCATGGTGGGTGGCATGTGTTAAGTATCCGGCAAACTGTCGGTGTGCACCGGTATGGCACTTGGAGCAGGTTTTGACGATGTTTTGCAGGGAAAGGGTCGAGTTCGGATCATCAGGAGGCAGGATTTCATGCGAACCATGACAATCATAACATTGCGCTGCGGCGGCATAACCGAGTTTTGACACCTTGCCGTGAATAGTTTCAAAATATGTCTCGGTAACATCTTCGTGACACTTCCCGCAGGTATTTTCTATCTTCAAACGAAAATCGAGCTTGTCCACACGAGTGATGGTATGCGAATGATGACAGTCGCTGCATATCGGCAACGGTTTATCCGTTTTGGAAACAAGCGGGGAATGGATACTTTTATCAAATTTTTCCTTTATCCCATTGTGACACTTGGCACAGGTATTCGGAAGATTAGCATGATTCACCGATGATTGCGGGTCTTTTTTCGGTAATATATGATGTGCGGTATGGCAATCGGAGCACATGGCAGTCACGACAAGGCCACTTTCTAAAAGCCCCTTTCCGTGAATACTCATCTCATACTGCTGAACAATATCCCTATCTGTACCGTGGTTACGTTTTGCGACAACCCCCTTCTTCTTATGGCATTGGGAACACAACTCCGGAACCTTGCGCGGAAATGTCGGGGAGTCCACATTACGTTTATCAAGAATATGATGAGTGCCGTGGCAAGTCACACAGGTAGGTGAATCAGGGTCCCCACGTTCGGCAAGTTTGCCGTGAATACTCGTTTTATATACTTCGACTACTTCACTGTGGCAAATGGAACAGTCAACCTTGTTGATTACCGTCTTACACGGACGATCGGCTCCCGGCAAAATCCCGGTATGGCACTGTGCACAGCTCACTCCCCGATGAACAGAACTATGCGCCTCCAGACTGTCAACATACAGAGAAACGGTATCGGCTCCACGGACAGTATATAAATCCCGTTTTGCGTGACATGCCAAACATTCTTTATCAGACACCCCTTCTTCATAAAATACCCGACGAATCTTATGCGGGGAGTGACAATCGACACAAACCGGGACTTTATCCGGCTCCTTCCGCCACAGCTCACCACGGATAACTTTCCGGTGCACCTGTTCAATCTGCCCGTGACATTTTTCACAAGTCCTCGCAACATTATTCCTGTTTATGCTTGATTCAGGATCAGAATGGTTACGAACATTATGGGCAGTATGGCAATCGGAACACACAGCGGTTACCACTAAACCGCGTTTGAATAACCCCTTTCCATGGATGGATTGAGAATAATGAAAAAGGACACTGTCCTCAGGGATATCATATGTTTCCGTGACCGGCGATCCCTCTTTATGGCATCTACCGCACATGAAGGGGATATTGAATTTCACAACCGGTGATTTGGGATCGGTATGTTTCAGAATATCATGAGAGCCATGACAATCCCAGCATTTCGGTGCCAGTTTATTGCCTTTCAGTGCCAGGCGACCATGTAAAGACTTTTTATACCGGGCTACTATTTTGCTGTGGCAAGCATTACATTTAATACCCTCATCACCAATGATAGCTTCAGCAGGGGGAGTTACCGTATGGTATCCGTGACATGATTTACAGGCTATCCCTTTTTGTCCATGAATACTGTTCCGGTACGATTCCACATCGTCATGGCAGAGCATGCAGTCAACCGGTTGGAGTGTTTCTTCATGGGGGTAGTCTTCATTTCCTTCCAAATCGACATGACAGTCGACACACTCCATCCCTTCATGGACAGATGTAGAAAATTTATCAACAGGGAAATAAACAGAAATACTATCACCGGCGGCATTGTAGCCGGTTAATTCTTCATCTTCGTGACAGGATAAACATGTTTCCGCATCGTCCTGAGCAACAGCAGACCACATTACTGAAAAAAACACCAACGCAATGATTATCAGGCTTTTTTTCACTTCAGGTTACCTTCAACATGTTTATCATCAACCTCATAATTCAACAGGCTGGACAAGAACCATTCGCCCAGCCTGTCGGCAACAAACAACGGAATGTAAACAAAACTTATTTAGAATTCAACACCTATTCCGCTCCGAATCATAAAATATTTTCCGGATTCGATACCATACACATACCCGGCTTTATCATCGAGGTCGGCATACTCGCCATCCACGGTGATTTTAATATCAGGAGCGATTTTGTATTCTATTCCGGCGGCAAACCGGAGCAGTTGGTATTCAAGATTGGAATAGGTATCCATCTGATCAAAGCTGAAATCCTGCAGCTCCAGTTGCCCCGGAGCACCGGCGCCATCAACCAGACGATCTTCCACATCAGGCATGAGCACCTGGTCGGATTCTGCCTTTGTATAATTGAATATAAGAGCTCCATTGAAACGAAGTTTCGGTGTTGCCTGGAAACTGCCATTCAAATATACATTGTGGGCATTGGTCTTGTAATCAACCATCGTGTACATGGAACCATAATGCTTAGCGGCTCCCACGGAGTCGCGAAATATATGGCCCCCTCAGCCATCGAAGAGGGCAACAGCCACCGGTCCTCTCGATTTGCTGTAGTTATAGGTGTACCCGGTTGATACGACCACCCGTGGATCCGGGGTCAGGTTAAGAGCAAAATTCGGCTGAATAGAAAAATGCTCCACATCGAGACTATCAAGGTCATTATTCTTATCATATTTCCCGCGAGCACCCAACACCATACTTACTTTAGGATCCGGTCGCCAAGTGGAAGTCCATGCGAATTCATGATAATCAGTCGGTTCAGTCGTAATGTTTTGATACCGCAGGTCTTCCCTCTGGAAATAGAAAATGAATTTAAATCCATCAACCAGCGGTAACAACCTGTCACGTCCGACTTCTTCAAACAAACCACGACCAGAGGTAAACGGATCGGATGTTTTCTCAAAACGATATTTCAAAGATGTTGTGTAGTTTAACCCTTTCCGGTAGCGGAGTTTTGCCTGCCCAATGAAACGGTTGGTCGTTAAGCCATTTCCCGGGGTGGGATAGTCGTCACGGTCGATAATCTGATACCCGGCTAACACAGACAGGGTCATTTTCGGATTCAGACGGGTAATCACTTCCGCGGTGGCTTTCCCTTCAGTACGGTCAATAGTCGAGTAACGGGTATAATCAAAGTCAACATGAGGTCCGGGTCGTCCTTCACGGAAGGTTGGCAAGTCGATAAACGGATCATCGGCAGTTAAACGGGCTCCGGTAACTCTGGCAATCAAGCGACTGCGTGGCGAAAGCGGAACCGTATAGTTCAAAACGCCCGAAACGGCTTCACTTGAAAGGTCGGTCCTCTTGTTTTTGGACTTACTGTACACCAGGCTCGATGCAACTCGTCCGGTTCCCAGTTTTCCCTTCACGCGAACTTTATGTGAGTAGCGTTCTGTTTCCGGGTAGATGCCAAAAGGAGCGGTACTGTCATCAAAAATCAGACGAGATCCAAACTCATGCTGGGTAGCAGTGTCCGTGATGTTAATCGGGTGCATTGCTTTGTCAAAATAAGCAGTAGGGTCGGCAGTATATGACTTGAATTTACGGTACCCAAATGTATATCCAACATCAATATTATCAACCTCAGCCTCCAAACCGGCTTCGATTTCATGGGTCCGCTGATCAACTTCGGCAGATTCGGAAGTCAGGTGACAGCTAAAACAGTGATCGGAAGCCACTTTTTGTTCTGTTCCATTTTTCAGAATACTGCGGTGAGCCGCAACCAAACGTACATTATTCTTTTTTGACAGGAGGATATTAAGCCGTGTAAGGATTTCCTGCCTGTTATAATTATAATCAGCGCCCGGATCGGTAATCGCATGGGTGAGCATTTTCCCGCCGCGTTTATCATTGCCAAGTGAATCGACCCCGGCAAATTCCTGGGCAGCGATATTTTCAAGCAAGTCCTGCTCGGTTTGACGAATCATGGAACGATACTGTACAGAAAGATTCATCCGGTCACCCACAACAGCACGAAGATTGGCGTTGATGTTCTGGTCATCGAAGTAATGTCCATCAAGGCTGAACAGTTTGCCGTTTGACCGGGAAAGCAGGTTCAGTTTGAATTCCGGCAGTGCTTCACTGTTGCCGAGATTATATTCACCGACTTTTTTGGGACTGTCCGTAAAATCGGTATAGTGCGAGCCCACCCAGAGGGAGAATTCGGTTGTTGCCGGTTCGCTTTCTTCAGCTACTACGGTTCCGAATGCTACCAGAGCGAACAAGCACACCAACACTATCAGTACTATTTTATTCATGTTCTGCTCCTATCTGGTTAAGGCATTACCGCCGGTTGAAATTGTCTGTGACGGCAGGTCACTGCCATGAATCTGGGTATGGCACTGCGTGCACTTGGTCAGGAATCCTTTTTTCCATGAATCACGATGCGATTCGGTTATCCGGGTTGAATCTGCCGGTGGGAAGAATTCCTGCTCGGTCCCCTGGACTGTTGCATGGAAGTGCATCGCATGGCAGTTCAGGCAAAGAGTCGGTTCATTTTGTACCAGCAGTTTATCAGCCACAGAACCATGCGGGGTGTGACAAATCATGCAGTCCTCAGTAACCGGAGCATGTTCATACACAAACGGACCTTCTTTATCAGCATGACAGCTCAAGCAGAGTTCTTTGCTACTGTACCCATCCGTAAAAGCAGTCTGTCCTCCATGAATCGCATGGCAGTCCTGACATTGCATTTTCCCTTCCGCAATAGGATGCCGCGACGGCATATGCGAAGCGGCTTTGACATCGCTGTGACAATCATAGCACAATTCCGGCGGATCTTTCTTCAAGGAGCCATGCATCGTACCATTTCCATGAATGGTATGACAACTGGCGCAGCCAACATCGGCATTATTATGAGCCGAGAAGGACCAGTCATCGAACTCATGACCACGATGGCAGTTCATACAGAGAATATCGCCGCCAAATTGATCGGTCCTGGCAGGATTGATAATTTTTGTCGGGTCGCCGTCTTTGATATGCTCGACAGCAGAACCATGACAAGACTCACAACCTGCCGTTGCCAGTTTCAAATCATCCGCAAAGTATGTCCCATGAGGTGTGTTTGCGAACGCATCAACAAGATCATGGCAATCCGCACACACATCGTTGGTCACTTCACCCGCGGCGTTTCCGGATACAAGCAACACCACACTAAACAACAGTATTGCAAACAATATCGCTGTTGGTGCAGCGCTGGTGATCCCCTTACCAGTTTGTTTCATGCTTCCTCCATTGTTGTATAATTATCGGCTTTTCAAAGAGCTTGTTATGTTTCCTTAGCTTGAAGCCCACGAACATATATAGGCACATTATTCGCGATAACATCCCCCGGATCGAACGATTGATCCTGCAACCCTTTCCACAGCGTGGTGGATAACGAACAGTCAAACACCATCCCGATAAAACAACGGGCGGTGATATTATTATTTTTTTTGATAATCAGTCCATTGTGGTACAAGCGATCAAGTTGCCGAATAAGATATTTTACGTAAGTCCCCCGAATCATATCATATACCTGCTTCGCCTTTGCGTGACCATGAAGCGCGGAGTAGAGCAATAATCGGTATAAATCAGAATTTCTTGTATAGAACTTGATGATATGATTTGCCAGTTTTGTCAGGAGCGTTTCCAAATCATCTTCATGTGCCAATTCTTTGAACAAATGATCATAATCCAACCGTGCCGCGATGGATTCAAGAACAGCATCATAGATTTTGTCTTTTGACGGGAAATAACGATACAATGCCGGTTCGGTGATTCCGCAGGCATCGGCTAACTGCTTGATAGTCATACCGTCGTACCCCTCAGAAGAAAAGAGCCGTGTTGCTTCCTGTAAAATCTGAATCTTTCTGTCAGAACCAGTGCTTCCCATACCGGCAACCTATAAGTTAGTTAATAATAACTAACATGTAATAATTCAAAGAAACCATGTCAAGTGAAATCGTACAATAATACCTATTTTTTTGTGAATATTTGCACAAAGTGGATAGTATGCCAAATACAGGAAAAACTCATTCAGAAAAATGCAGATTCCGCCAAATACAGTGGCAATTTGCACTTACATTATTTATACTACTCCTTGAATACAGGACAGGTTTTTTTGAAGCCTCGATAAAATAGTACATTTTTGTATGGATTACAACAGAAAAGAAAACAAAAATCGTAACATATAGAGAGGAAAAAGTATGAAAGACATCGTCGTAAAGTTGTTACCGGAAGTACTGGAAATTCAAGACAAAACCTTGCAGGAGCAGGTAATTGACTGCTGGGTTGACGCTATCTCGTTTCGGGGGTGGACAGAAGAGCTTTTACGAAGTATCCCGTTCACTTTATTGGCAGAAAACGTGAAAATCACATTTATTGACCATGTTCGGGCTGTCTGCCGGATGTGTATGGCTGTTGATGATGTTCTCATTGATATTCACGGTAACCGTCGCACTCCGGTAAACCGTGATTATCTTATCGCAGGAGCGCTGTTGGCGGATGTCGGGAAATTGCTGGAGTTTGAGATTGTAGACGGAAAACCTCAAAAATCAAATTATGGAAAACATATCCGCCACCCGTTCAGCGGGGTCGGGCTGGCCTTCAAGCATGATTTGCCATCGGAAGTGATGCATGTCATTGCTACGCATTCGAAAGAGGGAGCCGGTGAAAAACGGTCGCCGGAGAGTATTATTTTCCATCATTGCGACTTTATTGACTTTGACCTCGTGAAATAAGCAGAACCTGAACTGCTGAGAAATATGTACGGTGAGACCATCGGTTGATATAACAAGAGGAAACAAACGTGAGTAATAACAGTACCCATACCGCTCAAAATCTGGTTGAAAAAATAGCGCAACAATTTGCTGTGGGGCTGGAACCGGGACAGGTTGTCCATAGCGGTGACTACATTTCCTTCAGTCCGGCTCATGTGATGACCCATGACAACACCGGGGCAGTGATTCCCAAGTTCGAGTCTATCGGCGCCACCAGGGTTGCCAATCCTCGCCAGATTGTGTTTACCCTTGACCATAACGTACAAGACACCAGCGAACAAAACCTGAAAAAATATGCCAGGATAGAGCAGTTTGCCAAAAAGATGGGGATAGACTTTTACCCTGCCGGCAGAGGAATCGGGCATCAGATTATGTGCGAAGAAGGGTATGCCTGGCCCGGAACCATGGTAGTTGCCTCGGACAGCCATTCTAATATGTATGGTGGTTTGGGATGTCTCGGTACACCTATTGTACGCACCGATGCGGCGGCAATCTGGGCAACAGGCAG
>JAJRZL010000098.1 GCA_024275255.1 Candidatus Zixiibacteriota bacterium
AACAATTTTTCCCTTTTCAAAAACGAGCATACGATTATATCGTCGAGCCGTAGCGGGATATTGGGTGATATGAACTTGTATCATAGCTGGGTTTTGCTCTCGTAATTTTGCCAGCTCGTTATACAATGCCGTTTTTCCGGCTTCATCGAGAAATGAACCCGGCTCATCAAGTACCAGGATTGACGGTTCGCTGACCATGATTGCCGCCAGAGCCACCCGTTGTTTTTCACCACCCGACAACTCGGAAGTCAGACGTTTCCGAAGATGGGCAATTGCAAACCGTTCCAATGTCTGCCCCACTCGCACGTTCATTTCCTCGTATGGTACTCCACGGTTTTCCAGGGCAAATGCTATCTCTTTTTCAACGGTAACCGCTACAATCTGGTTGTCAGGATTTTGAAATAAGATACCAACTTCATTGGAAGGGACATGCCCGTTTATTTCAACAGTACCACGAACCGGCTGCAACAACCCCGCAACCAATCGGGCAAAAGTGGATTTCCCAGAACCATTCGCCCCCATGACACAAACCGATTCCCCCTTTTCAATTGTCAGTGAGACATCATCAATTACCCGGGGAGCATCAGGAGTATAGCGAAACACCACATGATTAAAACGAATCATTATCTTTCCTGATATGCTGTATATCCCCTACCTGCCATTAGTATGACAATATAATGTATTATTCTTTATAACAAATATCGAGATTACGAGCCGCTCCAGCCTCATCTAATCGACGAACAGGAGTGTTATGCGGTGCCGAAGTGACAATATCCGGTGTTTCTTCGGCTTCCTTCGCTATCTGTTTCATAATAGCCGCAAACCTATCAAGGGTTTCCCTGCTTTCCGTTTCTGTCGGTTCAATCATCATCGACTCTGGAACAATAAGCGGAAAATAATTGGTCGGCGAGTGGACGCCAAAATCCAACAGTCGTTTTGAGATATCCAGGGTTTTGACACCCAGTTTTTTCTGACGGTTCCCGGAAATCACGAACTCGTGCATACAGTGGACATCATACGGAAGCTCGTAATCCTCACGGAGCAGCTCTTTCAAATAATTGGCATTCAGCACTGCATTTTCACTTACTTTTCGAAGCCCCTCACCACCAAGCGTTTTAATGTACGCATACGCCCGCACCATATTAATCACATTACCATAGTAAGTATGCAACCGTCCTACCGAATGAGGGCGATTAAAGTCAAGATAAAGCTCTCCTTTATCATTCTCTTCTAATACGGGGTACGGCAAGAACTTACTAAGCTCAGCAGTCACCCCAACAGCCCCAGCTCCGGGACCTCCGCCTCCATGAGGGGTGCTGAATGTTTTGTGCAGGTTAAAGTGCATAATATCAAACCCGACATCACCTGGTCGGAAAATTCCCATGTGTGCATTCAGGTTGGCACCATCCATGTAAAGCAGTCCACCCCGTTCATGCACAATATCCGCTATTTCCTTGATATGGGACTCAAATATACCGAGCGTATTGGGGTTAGTCATCATTACCCCGGCGACATCATCAGTCATCATCTCAGCCACCGTCTCCGGTGATAAAATACCCTGCTCGTTC
>JAJRZL010000099.1 GCA_024275255.1 Candidatus Zixiibacteriota bacterium
ATGAGTCAAATCGAGAGATTGATATACCACTTGAGAACTGGTAGCACAAAAAGCACCCCAGTATTTATTGTCTTTGACAAAACTGACCAGTGTTTCATCCGGGGCAAGGCTCCCGCGAATATCATCCAGCATCACCTGACTGGTACTTATTGCCATCAATTCGGGATACTGATACAGTCGGATACGGCGTTCCTGTTCCCAGAGTTGTCGTTCCGCTTTCTGGTAGGAAACCGTTGCTCTGGTTGTGGATGCTGTTGACGATGATGACAGGTGATTATACCGTTTCAGGGTTGCACGGAGTTTATCCCTGTTCTCCAGCAATTGTCGGGGAACAGCTTGCATGTTTCGTTTCCTGCCTGCGACCTGTTCATTAACCGCTTTCAGGGCAATCAAGTTATAGAGGAAGGCATCTTCGGTACGATTGAGCTTTATCAAACATTCCACCGTCTGGCGATAACAATCGAATTTATCGAGGGCAAAGAAAAAGCGTATTTCATCAGGGTATAACCCGACCAGCATTTTCTCTGCCTGCTTTACCGCCCGGGTAAAATAATCCAGCGCTTTATCAGGCTGTCCGGCTTGGAGATATCCTTTTCCGAGAATATAAAGCAGATTATACCGCTGGTAACTTACCAGCTCTTTTTTCAACAACCGTTTTCCCTGCCGTACCGCTTTTTGAAAATTACCGGCTGCAAGAGCTGTTTCCACCTGCACAGTTGCGGCATCAACAGCTCGACGAGCATCACCACTCCGCTTGAAAAACCCCATTGCTTTTTGTGCAGCCTGCAAAGACCGGGCAAACTGCCGGCGGGCAAGGTAGAGTTTACTTCGGGCAATACTAACCATACCCAACCAGAGCATGTTTTTTTCCCTGGTAAATAGTTTTTCCGCTACGGTAAGCTGTTTTGCCGCCGGTCCCAAATCACCAAGTTTGAGCCGCGCCCATGCAGCGAAATACAACGCTTTTGCCCGTTCATAACGCATTCCAAGCTTCTTGAACTCAGGAACAATTTGCTCGCCCAACATGATAGCCGAACCTGGCTGGTTAAGCTGGATGTTCAATTCCGCTAAATCAAGCTGAGTGACGGCGGCAGATTTTCTATCTCCTAAAGAGACAAAACTGTCATATACTTTTTCAAAAATCCTGAGCGCTTCGGTGAACCTGTCTTCAAGAAAATATAAATATGCCAACGAATAAATCGCCTGGGCTTCGGCAATGCTCATTCCTGCTTGTTTGTACAAATCAGCAGCGGCTTGGTATAGTTGACGTGCTTTGTCGAACTGATTCAGGTTGGCATAGATATTCGCCCGGTTGTATTCAACTATTGCCAGCGGAATACCACCTGCTTTGGCAAATATTTCCCTTGCTTTGTCATAGTACTGCAACGCCAAACGGTTGTTATCCATCCGGTGGTACACATTTCCGATATTGGTCATGACCATGGCGGCATCGGTATGCTGTTGTGTGCGTTTGAAATAGCGGAGGGATTGTTTGCCAACCTTGATTGCTTCCTGATAATTGCCAAGGTACATGTAGACATCCATTACCCCCCGTCCAAGGCGAGCAAGATTTTGATATTCCCGTTGTTTCCGGTAGAGTTCCGCTACCCTGGTATAGGCTTTGAGGGCATTATCATAGGATCCCATCCAATGATTCACCCTGCCTTCCATAGCAATAAAACGCGGTAAAAACCGCTTTGGCAAAAAGGACGCCATCTCGTTAGCAGCAACCACCAATTTCATAGTCTGCTTGAGATCGGTCCGCAACAGGCTGTTTACGGCCGTATCA
>JAJRZL010000100.1 GCA_024275255.1 Candidatus Zixiibacteriota bacterium
GGGCACCGTTTCGTATGGGCGTACCCGCAACAGGAGTTTCATCAGGCAGTCAATATATACCATTCCCTGCCAGGCAAGTTTACGGAATTTCGTACCATCCAGTCCAAAACCGGTATAGCCGTCTTCAGAGTTGGGAGAATATATAGGAACCTGTGAATATCCGAGGTCATCGAGGATAAACCGATGGAACTGACGATATAACCCAAACCGACAGGGTCCGTTGGCTCCCGGCATAAAGAAAACCGAGCGTTTGGGGTCAAATTCCTTGGATTTTATTTTCTTGATTAAATCCCCGGTCGTCACCACGCAGGGGAAACACTCTTTTCCGGTAGTAAACTTCTTACCATATTCCAGGGTCATTTCATCCGGTTCATCGAGCACCTCTGCCATCAATCCACACCGTTCAAACGCCGCCCGAAGCGCATAAGCATGGTCACACATATTGGGGATATAAATAGTCTTTTCAAACGGTCTGAAATCATCCTGTTGGATAGTGAAACTGGTAACCGGCGGGGTATAACGGTAGAACCGCAAAGAGTCAATAAACGCCTCGCACCGGGTAATCATCCCGGCATCGGCAGAGTGCTCATCAAGCTCTAATTGTAAGTACGGCTTCCCCGACATGCGGCGTCGGAAGAAATGGGAGATAAACGAGTCCGGTCCACAGCCAAAGGAGGTGATATACACGGCAAACAGGTTGGGATGTTTCCGAATGTAATCCGCCGCAGAGAGGATTTGTTTTCCATAGTGCCAGTACATATACGGATACATATCGCTCACGTCATCAAGCGGCAGGAAATCCATCGGGATAGCTTTATAGCCAAGCTGGCGGATTTTGTCTGGTAGTTCGAGTGATAGCTTACGGTCATTTCCGTTATACGGGCGACTGACAATGACCAATGCTTTTTCATTATCTTTCAGCTCCGATAACAGGCGCAGCCCTTCATCATGAAGACGGGTGCGGTATTTCCGATAGGCTTTCAGCCCGGCATCGACTGCTTTCTTCAACTGTCGGTAAGACAGTTTGAAGTCATCTCCAAGTTGTTTGAAGTTTTGGCGAAAACTGCTTAAATCATTGTTCAACTTCACCGGTGAGCTGATAAGCCGAATATTGGTGTTGTCGAAATCAAACCTGCTCCGGATAGATGCCCCGATACTCTGCACGTACGGACAAATATACGAGCCGTCATCGGTGTCGTCATCCTGACCGGTAACCTTAATAACCGAGGGCAAAAAGATGATATCGACATCCTTTTTCATCAGGTTGGCAATATGTCCATAGACCAGCTTGATAGGGAAACAGGTTTCGGCGGCGAATAATTCCAGCGCTTCGGAGGCAATCTGCTGGTTTGAGATATCAGAATTTACCACTTTATATTCAAGCGTTTCGAAGAATGCCCGCCAGAAGGGATAATACTCAAAGAAATGGAGCACCAAAGGTATCCCTACACGCCCCTTCCACTTTTTGGGCTTCTTGAGTGATGTGTATTTTCCGAATAATGCTTTCTGACGCAATTTTACATAATCGGGTGGGGGGACGAAATCATCATGACGCTTGACATCATATTTTTCACAGCGAGCACCATAATATAATGGCTCTTCTCCCTCGATTGTCACAACATGAATCTCGCATTGATTGGAGCAGTCTTTACAGGGAAAGGTTTCAATGTCATAACGTCTTTTGTGTAAATCAAACCCTTTGAAATTAGTTTTGAAACCAGGCTCTTCTATTCGCTCAATTGCCAGAATAGCAGCCCCGATAGCACCTGTGACATCATGATGAGGAGGAACGGTTATCTTCTTGTTGGTCAGTTTTTCAAAAGCAGCGACCACGGCTTTGTTCCAGGCAACGCCCCCCTGGAAGAAAATGTGGTCACCAATTTTTCTGTCACCAACAACTTTGGTCAGGTAATTCGATGCGATGGAATATGCCAAACCGGCAAGCAGGTCATCTTTTGTTGCTCCGCTCCGTTGATGTCCCACGAGATCAGACTCCATGAAAACCGTACACCGTTCACCACAGCCAACCGGACAGGAAGCATTTAAGGCTCGTTCGCCAAATTCTTTTTCGATATTGATATGAAGTTTTTCCGCCTGTTCCTGTAAAAAGGAGCCGGTTCCGGCGGCACAGGCTTTATTCATCTCGAAATCAATGACAGATTTGTTATCAATAGAGATATACTTGGAATCCTGCCCGCCAATCTCAAAGATAGTATCTACCGTGGCATCGGTATTTACCGCCGCGGTTGCTTGAGCGGTTATCTCGTTGCGAACGATATCGGCTCCGACAAAATCACCAATCAGGTAACGCCCGGAACCGGTGGTCCCTACAGCTCTTACTTTTACCCTGTTGCCGACTTCCTCGCCAATCTCTTCCAAGCCGCGACGCACCGCTTCGATCGGTCTGCCTTCGGTCATCAGGTAACGACGGGCAATTACCCGCAGGTCTTTATCAATCAGGACGACATTTGTTGAAAGAGAACCGACATCAATACCGAGAAAAACTTCCAACCCATCAATAGCTTCCGGACGTGCTGCCGTAGTTATATCATAAAATTTACTTTCCGGGAAGTTGAAACTCAGGCTTTCCCGGCCCGACTCTGCCACTTTTCGATACTGCAGGTATGCCGCAATTCGCTCGGCATCGAAATCATCAACAACAGCCTCAGCTTCCTGTGCCAGCAGTGCTGCTCCCAGAGCAGACATCACATTGAAATACTCAGGGATTACCAGTTCACCCTCGTTGAGTTCGAGCACTTCCCTAAATGCCCGTATCATACCGGGATTGGCTGCAACACCTCCCTCAAAGGCAATCGGCTTTATAAATTTCTTGCCGCGTGCAATGGAGCTTTTGAAATTACGGGCAACAGCAAAGCAAAGCCCGGCGACAATATCGTAATCAGGGGTGGCTATCTGTTGCAGGTGAATCATGTCTGATTTGGCAAAGACCGAACATCTTCCGGCAATACGGGGAGGATTTTTCGATTTCAGCGCAAGCTCCCCAAACTCGCCTTCGATATCTATTTTTAACCGGCTTGCCTGTTGATCGAGAAAGGAACCGGTCCCGGCGGCACATTGTGCATTCATCGAAAAATCTTCGACGGTCTTGGTCTTGTTGTCAAGGAGGAGCAGCTTGGAATCTTCTCCGCCCATCTCAATAACAGTACGCACTTCCGGTATCACGAACTGGTTCCCGGCGGCAAGTGAGGCTATTTCACCAAAAAACTTCCCACCCAAAATCGACTTGGCGGTTTTCCCGCCAATACCGGTCAACCCGAGGTGGAATGATTTACCGGCAAGTTCAGGAAACTGTTCCTGTACTAATTCGTGTAATGTCTCAAACGGTCCCCCGCTATACCGTTGATATACTGTGCGAACAATCTTTCCCGCTTCAACAAAAACAAGCTTGACAGAAACAGAACCGATATCAATTCCTAATGTTGTACTCATTTTGCCCATATTACCCAATCAATATGTTATAAGCTCCCTTAGCAAGCCTTTTATCAACTTGGATGACCCTTGTATATCACCTTTCATCATACGTGATACGTTCGAATTATGTTATCCTTCAAATTTCGTACAATCATCATACATAAATCAACAAAGAAATAATCACGTTTCATGCCACTAAATTGCAATTCCTGTTGTCTTTACAGGTGAAAACCATATATTTCTGGCTGAAAACAAAGGATATATATGCGTATTGTATTGCAGCGAACAACAGGATGTGAAGTGTGGATAGATGGGAAACTGTTTTCATCATCCGGTTTTGGGTTGTTGCTTTTCGTGGGGACCAAAAAAGGGGATACTGTTGATTCAGCGGCATTTTTAGCGGATAAAGTTGTTCACTTGCGGATTTTTGAAGATGATGCCGGAAAGATGAACCTTTCCGCATTGGATATCCGGGCGGAAATAATGATTGTTTCCCAGTTCACCTTGTATGCTGATACCCGTAAAGGCAGGCGTCCTTCGTTTAACGGCGCCCAGGAACCAAAAGAAGCGGAAGAGATATATAACCGGTTTGTTCATTTGGTTGCACAATCGGGGTTAAAGGTCCAGACCGGGCAATTCGGCGCCAGTATGGATATTGCCTTTACGAATCACGGACCGGTAACAATTATCCTGGAACATGATGTATAGTCACATAAAAGAGTTAGCCAATAGAAAAGAGCTGGTTTTAGGTTCGCGTTCCCCTCGACGGGTATCACTATTGACCGAGCTGGGTGTTCCGTTTCGGCAAATTATTCCCCAGCTTGATGAAAATCATGTCGATGGCGAGCATCCGTATGCCTGCGCTAAACGGCTGGCGGAAGCGAAAGCATTGTGGGTGAGCAAACAATTAGAACCGAATCAGCTTGTTATCGGGTGTGATACGATTGTTGTACTGGGGGATACCATCCTTGGCAAACCTGCCGATGAGGACGAAGCCTTTGAAATATTGTCCCTTTTATCGGGGAAGAAACATGTGGTCTGGACTGCCATAGCTCTGGCTGAACGAAAAGGGCTACTGCAATCTGGATACGAGACAACCGAAGTGTATTTTAACCCGGTTACTCCCGGACAGATTCGAGCATATATTGCCACCACCGAACCGCTGGACAAAGCCGGAGCGTATGGTATCCAAGGGATGGGGGCATTTTTAGTTGACAGAATAGCAGGTAACCTTGATACTGTTATCGGCTTGCCGAGGAGCCTCCTTGATAAGCTTGCCAAAACAGTCAACCGGGGAATGGAGTAGCGCGTCACGTACATATTATGGGCGAATTAGAGAAGAAAATTGGTGCTCTGCTAAAGTATGAGCGTGAACGACAAGGTATCAAGCTCGAGGACCTCGCAGAGAGCTTACGTATTTCACTTGCCAGTCTCGAGCATATAGAAACCGGAAATGTCGATGGTCTTCCCTCGGAGATTTATTTCGGTTTATTTGCAAAATCATACGCTGAGGCTCTCGGGATCGACTATGCTGCAACGAAAAATGCAATCCAGCAGGATATTATCGAACATGAAGATGAGCAGGTATCTGCTGAAGAGGAATCCGGAACAGCGGTAAAACCAGTTACCGGGGAACCTTCCGAAGAACAGGGGAAATCAAAAAAGAAAACCAAGCTGCAAACCATTATAATCGGTCTGGCTATTCTTATAATCATCATCGGCGGTTACTTTATTATCAAGCAGCTCCTGCATGAAATGCGAAGTACTGACAGGAAAAAGGAGACATCGGAACCGGTGGCAACAGCTGTCAAAGATAAAGATTCCATCTATACCAGTTATGATTGGAATACCCCGGAATATAAAAAGCCATCGGACCTTGTTCTGGAACTGCATGCCCGGGGAGCAAGCTGGGCAACAGTCCTTGCTGACGGGGATACGGTTATTTTCAAACAACTGAAACCAGGCAGAACGTACCAGGCGGTTGCCAGGTATCGCCTGCGTCTTTCGGTAGCGGTCCCCCGGGTTGTTGATATATCCTTAAACGGGGTTCGGATTAATCCTGTTTCACCAACGACAGGTCGTATTTCCCGGGTTAACATAACACAAATCAATGTAGATTCATTTCTTACCCGGTCCTCGATATCCGGTACAGCTCTTACCAGCCGGTCTTCCCCGGTAGCTGCAACGCCGACAGTATCAATCACACCGATTCCTGATACAACCGATACATCCGGAACAATGAGCAATGAGCATTAAAGATTTCATAGCCAGGTTCAAGCTGAATAATAAGCAGCGCAGGATAGAAACATCACTTATCAACTTTCCGGAAGCATTACAAACCCCCAGGCAGGTCCTTATCTGCTTGCCGGGTGAATTACGTGAACTGACAATGGTCAAGCAGTTTTTACCGCAGTTGTCAACGCTGTTCAAACCGGCGACAATCAATTTGCTTTCTCCCCCCGGCATGAAGGTTGCCGATATCCTTCCACGAAAGGGGTTTAATATCCTGGCACCGACCAGCGATCAACAAACCTGGTCGGGGCTTGCAAAAAAGAGCTACCTGCAAACCCTTCTCGATTTGAAGTTCGATATTATCCTCGATCTCAACCTGACCGCCTCACCTTTCGTTTCTAGTATCCTGTTGAGTTTTCCTGATGCCATCCGTATCGGGAGAGGGAACCACCTTGGACAGCCGTTTTATAATCTTGAAATAAAAACACGGTACTTACGTGATGAGCGGAATATCTATCGCGCGCTCGTTGAAACTTTGCAACTACTGAAAGATGGGGGACGGTTGAAACAACCCATCAATGGTAACGGGAAATAATTTCTGGAGGAATAGTGTACCTTAAGCAACTTGATATTCTCGGCTTCAAGTCATTCGCCAATAAAACCATGATACGATTCTCACCCGGTATTACCGCTATTGTCGGTCCCAACGGGTGCGGGAAAACAAATATCCTCGATGCTTTACGCTGGGTATTGGGGGAGCAACGCACCTCCCTGCTCCGCGGTAGTAAAATGGAAGAAGTTATCTTCAACGGGACGACCGATGTCAAACCGTTAGGGATGGCGGAAGTAACTCTCTCCCTTGTCAACAACAGGGGTATCCTTCCTACAGAATACGGTGAAGTGCAGGTAACCCGTCGGTTGTTTAGAAGCGGCGAATCCGAGTACCTGCTGAATAAAGTTCCTTGTCGTTTGAAAGATATTACCGAGTTGTTTTACGATACCGGTGTCGGTGCGCACTCCTATGCAGTGATTCAACAGGATATGATTGAAGCGGTTATTTCAGATAAAGCTGAAGAGCGTCGGTTTTTATTTGAAGAGGCTGCCGGAATTACCAAGTACAAACAACGACGCAAGGCAGCCCAGCGGAAGCTGGAATCAACCGAGCAGGATCTCCTTCGTTTGAAAGACATCTTTGCCGAAGTACAAACCCAGGTTCGTTCCTTGAAACGCCAGTATAAAAAAGCCGAACGGTATCAGAAAATCATAAATGATATCAAAAGCTGGGAGTTGTATCTCAATGCCCGACGTATCTCGACAATGCGTCAGGAACGCCGTGAAAATCAAGCACAACTGGACCAGTTGACCGACCAGATTATCGAAAAAGATGCCTCCATAGAAAAATTTACAGCTCAACTGGAAGGGGTTCGTAAACAGCAGGTTGATATTGAGCAAGACCTCAGCAATGTGAGCAACGAGGTTTATGAAATCAGCGAAAAAGCTCACACCTACGAAAAGGAAATATCTGTCCTGACAGAAAAGCGTTCCAATGCCCGCCACCTCTGCGAAAGAAACGAAATTGACATCAACAGCATGCAGCAACGCATTACCATCCTTCGAGAACAGCAGGCAGAAACCGAAACACTGCTTACTCAGCAAAAGGTAAGTCTGGCAGACCTGACCAACCAGTTAACCGAAGCGGAATCAATTCAGGCAGAAGCTGACCGCCGTTTGCTGGAAGCTCGCTCCGCCCGTGAACAGGAAAATCAACAATTACTGGAGCTTGAAGGAAAACTGTCATCAGGAAAAGCGGAAGAAGACACCCTCAAAGAACAAGAACAGGAACTCTCCGAACGGATTACCGTACTACAAAACCAAATCAACCAGAACAACCAAAACAGGGAAACCCTGCAAACCGACCTCACACAAAAGCGTCAAAAAGTTGAAGAATTAAAAGAACAAAAGAAGAATACCGAGACAAGACTGGAACAAGTTACCCAAAAGCTGGAATCGCTCATTGAGCAGGCAGACACAAAGTCGGTAGAAATATCCGAGTTGACTGCATCTATTGAGGCTTGTCAGGCGAGAAAGACATTGCTTGAGGAAATGATTCTCCAATACGAAGGGTATGAAGCCGGTGTGGTTGCCACGATGGAAAACCAAAGCGCATGGTCCGGGATTGCCGGAACGGTTGCTGAAAAATTTGTCCCTGCCGAAGGGATGGAGACCGCGACCGAGGCTGCATTGGGTGAGATGTCGGGATTCATCATTTGTGATAACCGCAACACCGCCGAAGAAATTATCAGGTATTTGAAAGCTGAAAAGAAGGGGAAAATTGGTATTCTCGTACCCGACAGCGGAACCATCAACCCTGCCGTGAAACGACCGGAACTGTCCATGCCGGAGTTTATCGGCTGGCTGGACAGCTTTGTTACCACCGATGAACACCTGCGCCCGCTTATGGAAGCGGTCCTTTCCCGTACAGCGGTATTCAAAAGCGACACCAACCCGAGTGAAATACTCGAGCACCTTCCTTACGGATTTACGGCTGTCTCGACTGATGGTGTGGTGTACAGCAAAAATGTCATCAGTGGCGGCTCTGATGAAAAGTTCCCGCTGTTTCGTCGGAAAGAAAAAGTAGCGGAACAGGAAACCCTTATCCAACAACTTCAGGCACAGTTGGATTCTGCCAACAAACGCCGGGATGAAGTAACAGCGGAAATTGCCGCAACCAGGGCAGAGATAAACAATCTTTCGGATACGGTTGAGGATTTATCCGAACAACTGCAACATGCCATGCTGGAGCTCGGCAATCAGGAACACCAGTTCCATACCTTGTCATCGGAGCTGACTCGTTTACAACAAGAACACCAGCAGGCATCGGATAAACTGGAACGTATTCGTAATCGCCAGCTCAACCTTGAGCTTGATTTCTCCCGCCTTTCCGATAAGAAGCGGACTCTTGTTGACCTCATGTCTCGAAAAGGGGAACGCCTTTCTGACTATGAAGAGGCTGCCACAACCGCCATCAGTCGTGTATCGCAACTTCAGGTGGCAGTGGTGGAAGAGAGAAGTAAGGTTGAACAAACAGAAAGCAAGCTGTCACATACCCAGCAGTTACTCGAGGAAATCAATAAAACTATCGAAGCCAAGCAAGCTGAAATAGTGTCTGCCCGCACAGAGATTGAAACCACTACCGAAGAAATCAACCGCCTGGAAACGGAACTGAAAACAGTTTCCGCCCAACGTGAAGAAATTCAAAAACAGCAGAATGTTCTTGAAGGAACCCGCAGTGAAATACTTGACAAAATCACCGCTGCCGAAGCAGAGATAAAAAACCTGCGTATTGAACGGGAAAAGCTCAACAATGAAAAGCATCAACTGGAGATGACCCAGAATACTGCCGAATCCGAAATTAAAACCATCGTGGAAAGAATGCGCGAGGAATACGATGTCGATATTACCGACGGTGAGTTTCCCTGTCCTGACGAATCACTGGGTGTTGGTGAAGCTGCCGAACATTTATCTGCTCAAAAAGAATTATTGAAAAAATATGGTGCGGTTAATCTGCTGGCACTGGAAGAATACAAGACAGCATGTGACCGTGAAAAATTCCTCGGTGAACAAATCGAAGACCTTACCACTGCCCGGAATGATTTGAAAGCGACCATCACAAAAATCAACAGCACCGCCCGTAACTTATTCAAATCGACCTTTGAAGAAGTACGCAAGAATTTCCAGCAGCTTTTTGTTGAGCTATTTAACGGGGGGGAAGCAGATATCAGTCTTGTCAATCCCGATGATCCGCTCGAATCGGATATCAATATTATCGCTCGTCCTCGCGGTAAGAAGATGCTGGCAATAACCATGATGTCCGGTGGGGAACGAGCATTGACTGCAATCTCGCTGTTATTCTCGCTTTACCTGGTCAAACCGTCGCCGTTTTGTATTCTTGATGAAATTGATGCTCCTCTTGATGATGCCAACTGTCGCCGGTTTTTGAAGATTATCCATTCCTTCTCCGACAGAACACAGTTTATTATTATCACTCACAATAAAATAACGATGGAAGCAGCTTCCAATATCTATGGTGTTACCATGCAGCAGCCCGGTATTTCTCAATTGGTGGCAGTAAAGTTTGTTGAAGATGAGCCGGACAAGGTAACCGTTGCCGTTGAGAATGACAACTTTGACGAACAGGAAGAACCATTACCGGAAGCTATCCGGAAACGTATTGATTCCCCGCTTCCTTCGGCGGGCAACCCTGACAACATTGAATGACAATTATGTTTGGTACGTTTGAAAAACTAAAGAAATCACTCAGTAAAACAACCAACCGCCTGATGGGGCAAATCTCCCAGGTGGTACGGCGACGTAAGTTAGATGATGATTTGCTCGATGAGATAGAAGAGATTCTTATTGAAGCCGATGTTGGTGTATCTGCCACCATGTACCTTATCGAGCGGCTGAAAGAAACCGCCCGTGAGCGAAAACTGACCGAAGGTGAAGAAGTGCTGGCGGTGTTAAAAGAAGAAATTGCGACTATACTTTCCCGGCATCCTTCCGCTGCGAGTATAGAAAACAATATTTCCCCGGTCGTATGGCTTATTGTCGGGGTGAACGGGGTTGGGAAAACAACAACTATCGGTAAACTTGCCACCCTCTTTGCGCATGAGGGGAAGAAGGTTATTATCGCCGCTTGTGATACCTTCCGGGCTGCAGCAATTGATCAGATTGCTATCTGGGCGGAACGGAGCAATGTCGATATTATCAAATCGCAGGAAGGTGCCGATCCGGCATCGGTTGCTTTTGATGCCGCCAAAGCCGCGGCTGCCCGCTCAGCGGATATTCTCCTGGTGGATACTGCCGGGAGACTGCATACAAAGGCAAACCTGATGGAAGAGCTGAAAAAAATACGCCGGGTCATCACCAAGGCTCTTCCGGAGGCGCCCATTTACAGCAAACTTATCATTGACGGCTCCACCGGACAGAACGCTATCTCACAAGTGAAGGTATTTACCGATGCAGTCGGTTGTGACGGTATTATTGTTACCAAGCTGGATGGTACTGCCAAAGGCGGAGTGATGATCGCTGTTGCCCAGGAATTGGAAGTACCGGTTGATTTTATCGGCCTGGGTGAAGGAATTGATGATTTACAGCGATTTGACCCGAAACAATTCGCTGAAGCATTGTGCAGTGATGCCTGAGTTTACCGTAAAAACAAGTAGTCGGGAGCAGATGATAGATGTCACGGCTCTCGTGCGTGATGCTGTGAAAGAAAGCGGCGTTAGCGATGGTATTGCTTTTTGTTTTGTCCCTCATACCACAGCGGCAATCACTATCAATGAAAATGCCGATCCCGATGTCACCCGTGATATTCTCTACAAATTACACAAGGAGATTCCGCAGCAGGATGACTACCGTCATGCTGAGGGAAACTCCGACGCTCACCTGAAAGCATCACTGTTTGGAGCCTCCGAACAAATATTGATAGAGCAGGGACAACTAATACTGGGACGATGGCAGGGTATTTATTTCTGCGAGTTCGACGGTCCCCGCCATCGACGTTTGATTGTCAGGGTTCTTTCCATTGCTTAATATACGAATTATTGCTGTCGGGAAAGACAAAGAGAAATGGGTGCATGACGGATGTGCGCATTATCAAAAACTGCTTTCCCGTTACGCCAGTGTCACAATCAATATTATTCCATCAGCGAAACAACCGTCACTGCCTCGTGAGCAAATAAAACAAGAAGAAGGAAAAAGAATCCTGAAAGCTCTCGACAAAGGGACCGTGATTGCCCTTGCCGACAGTGGGAAACAGACCGACAGCAAGGGATTTGCCGTATTGCTGGAAAAGCTTCAGCAAACATCAGGAGGTACGGTATCCTTCATTCTTGGTGGTGCTTTTGGGTTGGACAAAGCTGTATATGACCGTGCCGATAGTATCCTGTCTCTTTCATCTCTTACCTTTTCCCATCAACTGGTTCGCCAGGTATTGCTGGAACAGCTCTACCGCGGGTTCTCCATTATCTACGGGACCGATTATCATAAATAAATAAAGCGCCCGAAAAAGTTAATACCTTACCGGGCGCTTACGAGGAAAGAAAAGAGAAAGACGATTATTTAAGCAGAATCATCTTTTTCGTATCTGAATACTCACCAGTTTCAAGGCGATAGAAATAAACACCGGAAGCAGCTAAGTCACCGTTTGTGGTTAAGCCGTCCCACTCAAGGGATACGACACCGGCGGATGATGAACCATCGAACTGGCGAACGAGGGCACCATTTACGTTGAATATTGATAAACGCCATTCGGTCTCATATGGCAGCGAGAAGCGAATAGTTGTGCTCGGATTAAACGGATTCGGATAGTTTTGCTCGAGAGTAAAGTCCGATGGCAACGTATTCTGCTTATTCACCACGACATACGGACGTCCATAATAATCGGCAACTTCCGATTTCTGCAAGGTCAGGCTGCCGTTACCGGTGAATGGTATTTCCACAATCTTACGCTTCCCAGGCTCGATATGGTTCGTACCGATATTGTACACAAGCACCTTGAGCTGGTCACCATCGACATTCCACATTACATCCATCTTAGCGGCATCGACATTCGGTAATACATCAGCAATATTGATATCACCGGAGATATCAAACACCATGTACAGCGCCCCGATATCGGAAACAGCATCGGTTGTCACTTCAAAGCCGTTGGGGGATTTCTCCGTGGAGATTACCAATGACGTTTCGTATGGACTCAGTTTTGGAATCGGATCAGCATCACCGACGATAACTCTGGTCAGGTACACCAGGTCACCCACACTGAGCGTGATACCATCAGCATTGACATCACTGGCAGCGACCTGTCCGGCAAGGTTGATAGTAAAGACTCCGAGACCATGGACAAAGTAATTGGTGTATAAAATGGCATCGGAAATTTCATACGCAATTCCGTTGAGATTCAAGTCACCTCTATCATCAATGGAGTCGGGATGCTTGATACAAATACCGCCGTTAATAAACTCTATACAGCGTATCGGTGCCGGTTTCCCCGGTTCCGATTGGATACAAACATCAGGGATACCCATGCCGAACGGACGAATGTTCGATGGGAAATTAATATCATCCGCTTCATCCCAGAGAACCACTTCTTCCGGGTTGAGGATTCTCAAATCAACATACATATCATTTCCGGTCGGGTCGGAGAAGGAGTTGTCGCCACATTCATACCAGACAAAACTGATAGGCACAAACTGACCACCAAGGTTCTGATCGTTGGTAACATAGAAGCCTATTTTTATCATCAAGCCATCGGGAGTCAATGTTTCTACCGGGGGATGATTGCTTCCGTTGTTTGTTTCGGCAATACCGATAAAACGTACCAACCCGGAGGGGCAGGACTGACCACAGGCGCCGTTATTCAGGCGATGCGTGAAGTATTCCCAGCCATCAATTTCAGTTCCTTCTATGGTTGCCCAGTTGAACGACAGGGCGGTAGCATCGAAACTTATCAACAGGTCAAATCCGCCGATAGGTGTCTTGGTATCAATATATATTTTCGCCTCTGTCTGAACGCCGACCACCACGCAGGAGTCAGCCTGGATACGCAAGCTCAAACAAAGGTTGCAATCTTCTTCTTCAAGGACTTCAACCATAAAGGTGTCAACAGTGGTATTGCAGCCATCGGTTGCTTCAAAGACAAACTGGAATACCCCAAAACTATCCGGCGCGAAACAAACCTGTCCGCTGTCGGTTCCTTCCATTTGGAACTCACCGGCGCCGGAAAGCATCGAAAGTGTCACCTCCGACTCGACATCGCTCGCATATATGCCATCAATACAGATATGGCTTGTATCCTTCAGGCAGCGGGTAAATGA